>JBJENB010000277.1:0-3114 GCA_051879975.1 Wujia sp. | reverse complement strand
TCCTCTTGGTAATAACAGGAACTATTTCCGTCACGCCAACTTCTACAGCCTTCTGAATGATAAGCTCAAGCTTATCGGCCTTAGGCATTCCCTGAAACAGCGTAATTTTTACCGGCAGCTCAGCACTGTTCTTAAATACATCCACTATATCCGCCACTACATTATCCGTTCCAATATGGCGAATTGTACATTGGTAATCCGTACCCTCGCCATCACTAATCAGAATATCCTCTCCGGCTTTTAATCTCAATACATTTTTAATATGATTAACATCCTCGCCGATAATAACAATATTCTCCTCTGCTGCACTCAGGCAACCCTTATCCACAAAAAAACGATGCATAACACTCTCCATCTAAAGACTTGCTCAATATCCTGATGATTATAGCATATTGCATTCATTTTTCATAGTTTTTCTATTTATTCTTTGTAGTTTTTTCGCGTTTTATCACCAAATGTGTGAAAAACACAATGCCAATTACAGATAAAAACAGCAGCAAAAACATTGCTGTTGGACATGAGTAATCCCCTGTATCAGGAACATGGGTAAAAGGCAACACAATTGGGGGATTTGGCAAATCACAGGTTACGCTTTGAATACCGGAGATATCTTCATGAGACACAATCAAGGTATCATTAAGATATAAATATTCAAAGCATATTATATCTTCACCATAAAGCTCTATCCCTGTACAGTCAAACATAAAATTAACCTGTACACAGCCTGTTTCGTTATCCGGAGCAAAGGCAATCTCCTCCACAAGCTCATGTCCGTTTTTATCCCTAAGGACTTCACCGGTGGATTTTCTGAATAGCTTACCACGGAGTCTGTAGGTTGCATTCACATCCAGTCCCTCATAGAACACATTATCACATAGGGATAAATCCTTTTGCAGCATTAAGGTATGTGAGTTGGAGATCTCATCCAAAAGCTCCGTATGAATATATGGAAAATAAACAGTCTGATTATAATCCTCCAAATCCCTGTGGTAAGCCACAAGTGTATCATCCCTGTAAAGCTCCTCAAAAACCACAACCCTTTTTCCCTCCAGGTCGAAGCCGCATAACGAAAACTCTAATTCCTCCGTACCTGATTCACCTGCTATAAATGTTTTACTGACGGAAATTATTTTACCTGCCCTATCAGCTATCGGCTCCCCTGTAAGTCCATCCACCAGCGTACCCACAAGCCTATACTCCCTGTCCTGAATAAGACCACTATAGCTGCAGCAGTCAACTATACAGCTGTTTTCTCCAATTGTGGCTGTATGGCTCCCTGTCTTTTTGTCCGTAGCAAGCGTTTTAATAACAGGAACAAGCTTTTTCTCAGTACTTGTAGCCATATTATGATAGACATTACCATTTTCATCCTCGGTAATATCCACATAATATATATCTGTATCTAAAATATATCCCTCAGGAGCACATATTTCTTGTATGAGAACTGTACCCATCGGAAGACTTGGATTCCCCTCCTCATTTATAAAAAGCTCATCCCCGGAGATCAGGTGTTCCTCATCGAAGAATATATATCCATCTCCGTCTGTCTCAAAAATCCAGCTTCTATATGGTGCTATTTCATCCATATTATCAGTCCTAATATTTGAATCAGGGTAAAATATTATTTTATATTGCGCCCCTTGAACCGGAATGCCCTCTTTGTCCTTCTTAAACAGTAATATACTATCCTCTGCTGTCTTTTCCTTTTCATGAGAGATAATCTCCACCGGTATATCGGAATTTATATCTGCCTCATAAACCCTGTCATCTGCCATATATCCCTTGGAGGGACTTACCTCCCTTATATAATAGCTTCCATACAGCAGCTCGCCTGACTCGCCAAAGCCTGAGCTGTCTGTTTTTATTTCACATAAGCAATTCTTATTAATCAGAGCGTCCTCTTCGGATTTATATACACCGTACACTGCCTCCTCAAGAGAATATAAGGGATTATCCCTGACAAGCTCCGGGCATTCCGGCTGCTTGTACAGGTAAATTCTTCCCTTTGGAGCCAGAAAATCTACTGTCATACCATTTTCAACGGTATTGTATACAGTCCTGATTGCCCCTAAATCCTGAATCTCGTCACTTGCCGTCACAAGCACCATAGCCCTGTATTCAGGCTGATTAAGACTTATCCCATCCAGAGAGAAGCTTCCCGTATGTGTTACAGGAGCCTGCACAAAAAAACAGTCTCCACCCTTTAGGGTTACATTTGTACCTGTCTCACTGCCCACATATTCCCTATTATCTGTAACCACAGTGTAAGGAGAATACACCTGAAAAGTAATGGAAAGCTTTCTATCCCCGTAAAAACAAACTTCCTCTGATTTCTGCACATTTCCGTCAACAAAAGAGCTTACAGACAGCTTACCCTCAGTTCTTCCATTGCCCACTAAATTAAAATATGTTTCATAGCTTGCAGCCACATTAGGGTCCGGTGTTGACGGGTCCAATATATAATTATAAAAGGGTGTAGCCAGCCAATTTTGAGTTGTATATCCCTGATATATAGCAGAGGCAGCAATTCCTGTTGCAATCCTAGAATATGCCTCGTAAAGAGAAACCTCCGACGGTGTAACCACAACCTGTCCCTCCAGGTTCGCGGAATTAACAGCAAAGCCGCTCCATCTAGCATTCTCAGGACCTCCATAACCATAATACAAAGCCTTTCGAAGATATGGGTCATCAGAAAAATACACACTATCTATCACCGTACCCCTTTCCGGCGCGTGCTGGGTATATCCTATACAGATGGCATTGTAGCTAATGCCATTGCTGTCAATCAGAAATGTACTGCCCTCGTCAAAATATTGAGCACCATTGGCACGAATGGAAACAACATATCTATCACTTTCAACAGTGGTATTACCTGCTCCTGCATAGCTTATCATCCAATGATTCATAATTTGTAAAACAATCAGTATTACCGTCAAAAATAAGCTTATTATCTTTTTTAAATATCTATTATCAATCTTCAAATTAATTCCTCCCAAATTCAAGTCAAACCTCACAGACTGTAAATCTGCAAAGCATTAGTAATTTCATGAGAGAATATCAGAATGATAATGGTAAATAGAATATAAAATACAATATTCAGTTGTCAATGTAGAA
>JBJENB010000276.1:0-3131 GCA_051879975.1 Wujia sp. | reverse complement strand
AGAAAAATGAAAGGATAGTATGATTACTAGCTTCTAAATAATCATACAAGAAAAATATGATTGATTTTAATGACAAAATCATATTGGCACCCATGGCAGGTATATGTGACCTGCCATTTCGTTTATTGTGTAAGGAGCAGGGCTGTGATATCCTGTACACAGAGATGATTAGTGCCAAGGGAATGTATTACAACAATAAAAATACAGAGCCTCTTCTGGCTACTGATGACAGGGAAAAGCCGGTAGGAGTACAGCTATTTGGAAGTGAACCAAAGCTTTTGGCTGAACAGGCGCAAAGAATAGAGGATAGGGGATTTGCATTTATAGATGTCAATATGGGTTGTCCTGTCCCAAAGATTGTCAACAATGGTGAAGGTTCTGCCCTGATGAAAACACCGGAGTTGATAGGTGATATAGTCAGTGAAATGGTTAATACCTGTAAGCTTCCTATAACAATTAAAATTCGCGCAGGCTTTCATGGTGACAATATCAATGCTCCTGAGATAGCAAGGATTGCTGAGGCGGCAGGAGTATCGGCAATCGCTGTTCACGGAAGAACAAGAGAACAGTATTATCAGGGTAAGGCAGACTGGGATGTGATAAGAAGGGTGAAGGAGGCAGTTAAGGTTCCGGTTATAGGAAATGGAGATATAACCTCAGGAAAAGATGTAATAGCCATTAAGAAGCTGACCGGATGTGACAGTGTAATGATTGGAAGGGCTGCAAAGGGTAACCCGTGGATTTTCAATGAGATAAAACAGTATCTTGAAACAGGTGAGAAACCAGCCAGACCTTCAGTGGAGGATATCAGGGAAATGATATTCAGACACGCAGAGCTTATGGTGGAATACAAAGGAGAATTTACCGGAATTCACGAGATGAGAAAGCACGTGGCATGGTACACTCAGGGTCTGAAGGATTCCGCAAAACTTAGAGCTAAGATTAATATGGTAGAAAGCCTTGAGGAATTGTATCAGTTAGTGGGAGAAGCTCTATAGTATAACTTTATATTATAGTTTTATGTTTGTGATATTATCAGATATACCTATCTCATTATAAAGCTTAATGTATTCGGCTTTATCCATTCCTACAATATAATTCTTTATATATTTTTTAACTGAGCCGTTGGCATGTAAGGTGTCCACGGCTTTGTTATATGCAATTGCAGCCTCAACCTCTGAGGAGTATCTTCCCACTATGTAATTGCCACGGATGTGAATTGTGGCAGTAAAGACAGTAGTATTATTGCTTTCGTCTCTGATTACTCCGGTGTAGGTGTTGAGTATGCGAATGTTGGAGTATCTGTAGTCATCTGTGTCCCCATTACTCATTACATAATCCCTGCCATAAACTGCAAATGGGCGTATACCGTATCTTGTGAGAATCTTGTACTGGCTGCCGTAATCACATACAAAGAGATAACCACCCTTTTGCTGAATCTTGTGGGCAGCATAGAAGAACAGATCATCACGGTCGAACTTAAGAATTCGGTCAGAGCTTAGATAATATTCAAAATATTGCTTTCGCAGATAAATAGGTGTGGTAAAGTAAATGCCATTATCCCTGAAATTAATCAATATGATAAATTTGTCATGAGGAAGCTTACAAATATCCGAATAATCGTTTAGTCCTATTTCACTATTGTCCAAAATGTTACGACCTTCGGTGTAGACTGCTGAGGCTGCCTCATAATCAGGGTAGCTTCCCAGACTGATATGTTTTCTTCTGTATGTAATTGAAACTCTATAATACGTACTTCCATCTTTTTTCTGGGATGTATATACACCTGTTGCTTTTTCCATTGCTATCTCCAAAATATTATGTGATGATACATATATTGATTTTACAAATCTGTAAGTTTTGAATCTACTTGATGATACCATAAAAACACATAATTTACCATAAAATACACTATATGTTGCTATAATAAAAAATACTGTTACAAAATGAAGAAAAAAATGTTACATTTGATGAAAAGTTAGAAAATAAGAGAAAAATGCTAAATATTAGTGCATATTCACGTTAAAATATACAAAAATATATAAAATAGTTATCTAATTCTTACAAAAAAATTGAAAAGGGTTGACCATAAATGGTATATGACATATAATCTGAATGTGTGAGAAATGTAACAAAGTTGTAACAATTTAAAATCTCTCACAGAGGTGAAATATGAAAATAAGTTTTGAACAGATTAAAGAGAGCTTTGCTAAATATCGTAAGCAGGCAAGTATGGTGGTTGCCGTAACGGCAATTTGTTCAGTTTGTACTGTGGTATTTGCCGGAAAAATTGCAGAGAGCAAGACATCTTCAGGAGTGATGATTACACTTTCTGATGTTAAAGCAGGAAGCCCGGCATTTGCAGGAGAGAAGTTAGAAGTTTCAAAGGTTTCTTATGAGGAATTACAGAATTACTTATATGAAACAGACCTTCTCGCAGAGCTTGAGACATCTGAGAAGCAGATAGACGATATACTTTCATCAAAGAGACAGGATAAGAAGGATCAGGCAGCTCTGGATGCACTCACTGCAACAGTCCATGTTGATGCACCTGTGGCAACAACTACAACATCCAATTATGTTGCTCCTGCAGCGGTATATACTTATGCAGATGAGAATGGTACTTATGAGAGCGTAGGAGAGTTTGTTATTACAGCATATTGCCCTTGCCCTATTTGCTGTGGAGCATATAGCAACATGACTAACCCGACAACGGCAAGTGGAACGAGAGCTACAGCGGGAAGAACCATTGCGGCTGATACTTCAAAGTTCCCTTTTGGTACACAGCTTGTAATCAACGGTCAGGTATATACGGTTGAGGATAGAGGAGGAGCAATTTACGGTAACAGAATTGACATTTACTTCAATACCCATCAGGAAGCAATAAACTTTGGAAGAAGAACTGCAATGGTATACAAGCAGGTCCAATAGCATATAAGAAAAAAAGCTACAGCTTGCTGTGGCTTTTTTCTTGTTTTTATATATGTTATGTGTTATTATCCATGTAGCAAAATGTAGAAAATATACTATTAGAGGAGTAATAAATATGGAGCTAATATACAAGAGTACAAGAAATTCAGCTGAGACAGCAACTGCATCTATGGCAATACTTAAGGGACTTGCCAATGAAG
>JBJENB010000275.1:0-3134 GCA_051879975.1 Wujia sp. | reverse complement strand
TTTTGCATATTTAGATACACACTATTACGGCGGAATCAAGAAATATCAGTGGGTGGCTTTACCATTGGCTATACATGGTGTAGTGGTCAAAAAGGATGGAAAGGTAATTGATATTTCAATAGGTGACAAAAAGGATGATCCTGTATTTTGTGTAACGGATTTATTGATTCATCTTGCAGCTGAGCAGATGGAGAAGAAGGCCAATAAGGTAATAGAGGGAGAAAATCTTGATATATTAGTTGGCAGTAAAAAGCTTCCGGAGAAGGATAAGGATGCTGTCAAGGAAGGAATACTTCAAATCCTTAAGAAAACCTATGATATTGAGGAGGAAGATTTTATTTCTGCTGAGCTTGAGATAGTACCTGCAGGACATGCCAGAGAGGCCGGCTTAGACAGGAGTATGGTGATGGCTTATGGTCAGGACGACAGAGTGTGTGCATTTACCTCTCTCAGGGCTATGGTTGAGGTTGATAATGTAAGGAGAACTACCTGTTGTCTTCTGACAGATAAGGAGGAGATAGGAAGCGTTGGCGCAACAGGTATGCAGTCAATGTTTTTTGAGAATACAGTTGCAGAGATAATTAATGCGCTTACTGATTATAACGAGCTTACACTCAGAAGATGTCTTGCAAATTCATGCATGCTGTCCTCTGATGTGAATGCTGCATATGACCCTTTGTTTGCCAGTGCTTTTGATAAAAACAATGCATCATATTTTGGAAGAGGTATGGTATTTAGCAAGTTTACGGGCTCAAGAGGTAAATCAGGCTCAAATGATGCAAACGCCGAATATATTGCCAGAATACGAGCAATGATGGATAAGCATGAGATATATTATCAGACTGCTGAGCTTGGAAAGGTAGATGTTGGCGGTGGAGGAACCATTGCATATATTTTGTCTCTGTATGGCATGGAGGTAATTGATTGTGGTGTTGCGGTGCTCAATATGCATGCACCATGGGAAATTACTTCAAAGGCTGATATTTATGAGGCATTTAGAGGATATAAGGTATTCCTCAAGGAAGCATAAAAAGATAATTACGGAGATAATTCCATGACATATTGTCGAAAATGTAGAAAAATATTGGCGGGTTTAATGGCATTCCTTTTGGTATGCCTTTTTCTCGTGTCTGAAAATAGTGTAAGTGCCAGAGACGCATTTGTGTCACAGTATATTCAGACGGTATATAATCAGCAGAATGGAATAGGCAGTAGTGAAGTCAATTGCCTTTACCAGTCTTCATCAGGATATATATGGATAGGAACAGATGGTGGACTTTATAGGTCTAAGGGCTCTGAATTCCAGAGCATTAATTTATGGGATACAGATAGAACAGATGTATATTCGATAAATTGTCTTCTTCAGGATAATACTGGCAGGATGTGGGTTGGAACAGAAAATTATGGTCTGTTTTATATCGAGAATGGTGAGAGTTATCATCTTCAGGATGAATATTATGCAGGTATTAAGAACATATTTGATGTCTGCGAAACTGAGGATGGAACAGTATATGTTGCTACACCACAGGGCTTATTTACCTGTAAGTATAATGATGACGATGTCATGATTATGGAAAAATATGTGGATACGACTGTGTCAGGTATTCAATTTTCTGAGATTTCCTCAAGGGGAAATGAGGTTTGGGCAATTAACGGAATAAGTAATGTTTATGTGTTGGGAAAAGATGCATTAATCGGCCAGGTTAATTTATCAGATGTAATGGTTGATGAACTTAGCTGTGTTGACGTTATCGAGGACAAGATATATGTGGGAACGACAGGCAGAGATGTTGTAGTATTTGATAATTTGGCGGGCTATAACATTTTATCTGCAAATATTGATTCCATTAATAGCATAATGAAGGATGATAAGGGATATCTGTGGATTTGTGGCGATAATGGAATAGGTTTCTTTGACAGTAACTACAATTTTATAAAAGCAAATGACTGTCTGATAGATAATTATATTACAGATGCAATACAGGATTATGAGGGAAACTATTGGTTTTCTTCCAAACGAATGGGTGTATTATTGCTATGCAGAAGTAAATTTCAGGATTTTAACATGTACACCGGAATGCAGGATACAATGGTAAATTCTGTCTTTATCAATAACAATGATAAATATATCGGAACAGATGACGGTTTGATTATTTATGACGGGAATAATGAAAAGGTTAATAATGAACTGACGGATATGCTCAGCGGAATCAGTGTAAGACATGTCATCAGGGATTCTCATAATACCTTATGGGTTGGTACATATCGTAAATACGGTATGGTCAGAGTGTCATCAACAGGTGCAATTGATTATTATACAAGAGCCTCAGGACTACCGAGTACAAGTATTAATTATCTGTGTGAATTAAAAAATGGTAATATTGCAGTTGCAACTGACAGTGGAGTCGCCATAACAGATAGAAACGGACAGGTGAAAAAGTGCTACACAAAGGAGCAGGGTTTAGAGTATGACAATGTAACCTGTTTATTTGAGACAGAGGATGGGATTTTGTTTGCAGGAACTGATGGTGGAGGAATATATGCAATAAATCCTATGGATGATACCCTTGAGAATTTTAATACTGAAGATGGACTCAATTCCAATGTAATTACTGTGATAGTAGAAGGTGAGGAGGGTATCTGGATTGGAACAGATAATGGAATATGCTTTTATAATGAATCCTTCCGACAGATAAGTAATATAGAGTATTCAAATGCCATATATGATATAGAAATATACGGAGATAAGCTTTGGATAATAAGTTCTATGGGAATAATTGATGTAACAGAGGAGGAGCTAAGAGGTAGTCAGGGAATATCACGCAGATATCTGGATGCTGAGGATGGACTTACCAAAACCATTAACTCTGTCAACGACTCCTATATTGATAGTAGGGGTAATCTTTATATATGCTGTAATACAGGAATATGCACTATTGATACACAAAATATACCTTACAATACGGTTGCACCTAAGATTAAGGTAACTTCGGTGGATGTGGACGGGCAACTGTATGAAATGGATGATTTGACAGACGGATTAAAGATTGGCAGTGATGTATCGCGAATTACCATTGAATTTGCGGTCTTTAGTTATAGTAACAGAAATAATATACAGGTTGAATATTATCTGT
>JBJENB010000274.1:0-3136 GCA_051879975.1 Wujia sp. | reverse complement strand
CCCCGGATAAGAATTGAAACTTATCCATAATCGGTTCAAGATAAACCGTGACATCCTTGCCCGGATAATTATCCATTATATAATTATATAGTCCGAGACATGAGCCAATGCAGTCGCCGTCAGGACGAATATGCCCTATGATTGCAATTGACTCACTCTCTTTAATTCTTCTTACAAATTCCTTCATATTTTGAACCTATGCATCTCCATTAATAACATCATCAATCTTTTTAGACATTGAAATTCCATACTCAATGGAATTGTCTAAAACAAATGTCAGCTCCGGCGTATTTCTAAGATTTACATTCCGTGCCAATTCTCTTCTGATATATCCTGATGCACTTATGAGACCCTTCAGTGTATCCTGTGCGGACTCCTCATCTCCTAATACACTTATATATGCCTTACAATACTTAAGGTCCGGTGTTACAATAACATCTGTTACTGAAGTCATTGGATTTATTCTCGGATCCTTAATTTCCATGCTGATTATTCGTGAAAGCTCACGCATAACCTCACCATTTATTCTTTCGTTCTTGTGACTTGTTTTTCTCATACACAAAACTCCTATCCTAAGGGAATTATCTAGGAACCTCCTGCATAATATATGCCTCTATCTGGTCCTCTTCCCTGATATCGTTGAAGCCATCCAATACGATACCGCACTCAAAGCCGGATTTAACCTCCTTGACATCATCCTTAAATCTCTTCAGTGAACCAAGACTGCCCTCAAATATCTGCTCGCCTTCTCGCAATACCCTAACCTTACAGCTTCTCTGAATCACACCATCAAGCACATAGGATCCGGCAATAGTACCAACACCTGATGCCTTGTAGGTCTGTCTAATCTCTGCATGACCGATAATCTTCTCCTCAAATATCGGATCCAGCATACCCTTCATTGCAGACTCAATATCCTCTATCGCATTATAAATAACCCTGTATAATCTGATATCAACCTTTTCTCTCTCGGCTACATCCTTCGCCTGATTATCTGGACGAATGTTAAAGCCGATTATGATTGCATTGGATGCAGAGGCGAGAATTACATCAGACTCATTGATTGCACCAACACCGGAGTGAATACATTTTACAGCTACCTCATCATTTGAGAGCTTTAATAAGCTTTGCTTAACTGCCTCAACTGAGCCCTGAACATCAGCTTTAATTATGAGGTTAAGGTCCTTGACATTACCCTCCTGTATCTTGTTGAAGAGATCATCCAATGACATTCTAGACTTTGTATCAGCGATAAGCTTCTCCTTGCCTCTGTTGATAAATGCCTCTGAAATCTGTCTTGCCTCTTTCTCGTTCTCAACAGCCATAAATATCTCACCTGAGTTTGGAACACCGTTAAGTCCAAGAATTTCTACAGGAGTAGAAGGCTCTGCCTCTTTAACCTTTCTATGTTTATCATCAAACATAGCTCTTACCTTACCATGTACATTACCTATGGCAACACAGTCACCTACTCTTAAAGTACCCTTCTGTACCAGTACTGTAGCAACAGAACCACGACCCTTATCAAGCTGTGCCTCAATTACAATACCTCTTGCACGTCTCTTCTTGTTGGCCTTTAACTCAAGAATCTCAGAGGTAAGAATAATCATCTCAAGAAGATTATCAATTCCCTCCTTAGTATGTGCAGAAACCGGACAGAATATAGTTGAGCCACCCCAATCCTCAGGTACAAGCTCATATTCCATAAGCTCCTGTTTAACTCTGTCTATATTGGCACTTTCTTTATCAATCTTATTAATTGCAACTATAATCTCAATGCCGGCGGCCTTAGCATGGTTTATAGCCTCAACTGTCTGTGGCATAACACCATCATCAGCGGCAACGACAAGAATTGCTATATCTGTAGACTGAGCACCACGCATACGCATTGCCGTAAACGCTTCATGTCCCGGAGTGTCAAGAAAGGTTATCTTGTCTCCGTTAATTGTAACAACCGATGCACCGATATGCTGTGTAATACCACCGGCTTCGCCCTCGGTTACAGACGAATTTCTGATTGCATCGAGAAGAGAAGTTTTACCATGGTCTACATGACCCATTACACATACTACAGGCGGACGTGGCGTCATAAGACTTTCATCCTCTTCTTCCTCTCTCAATAACTCCTCTATAACATCAACCTTTTCTTCCTCTTCTGCAATGAAATTATATTCAAGAGCAATGTCCGCTGCTGCATCAAAGTCAAGCTCAGAATTAACATTATACATTTTTCCCGACATAAAAAGCTTCTTGATAAGTGCTGCAACAGGAACCTTAATCTTATCAGCAAGCTCCTTAACGGTGAGTGACTCCGGAAGCTTTATAGTCTTGATAACCGGTTCAACCGGCTCATGCTTCTTAGGCTCCGGCTTTCTGAAGTTATTCTTATTGTTCTGTGGCTTTACACTCTTACCCTGATTATTCTGGGTATTCATATCAGATTTTCTCTGTGGATTATTTTCCGATCTTCTTTGAGGATTCCTTCCATCCTGCTGCTTTGCCTTTGGTGCTTCCTTTGCTTTTGGCTCCTCCTTTGCCTTTGGTGCTTCCTTTGCCTTTGGCGTTTCCTTTGCCTTTGGTGCCTCCTTCGTCTTAGGAGCTTCCTTAACCTTTGGCTCTTCCTTTGCCTTTGGTGTTTCCTTTGTCTTTGGAGCCTCCTTTGTCTTAGGAGCTTCCTTTGCCTTTGGTGCCTCCTTCGTCTTAGGAGCTTCCTTTGCCTTTGGTGCCTCCTTCGTCTTAGGAGCTTCCTTTGCCTTTGGCTCTTCCTTAACCTTTGAAGCCTCCTTTGGCGGTTCCTTAATATATTGGTCTCTAATATACTGAATTAAGTCATCAGATATGTTACTCTGTGGCTTTAATCCTTCCTTCTTCTTATTAAGTCTTACCAAAATCTCACTACTTGGTATCGTTCTATCTAATTCACTTGATAATTGTTTAGCTAATTCGTGTACTCTCATAGATTACACCTCCATATCATTACTACTGTCAATCCTATCTAATATCTGCTTCGCAAGACCATTGTCTGTTATTGTTACAGTTGTTCGAGCCTGCTTACCAATCTGTTTGCCCAGGCGGATACTGTCTCCAAACACCACATAGGGCACTCCGTAGTAAGTACATTTATCAATAAATTTCT
>JBJENB010000273.1:0-3138 GCA_051879975.1 Wujia sp. | reverse complement strand
CTACATCCCCGACTGTAATTTTATCCTTATCCATGCAGTAGCATTTCAGCTTTTCTGCCTCATTAACGAGAGTGTTCATATCAGTGCCAACTGCCTCAAGAAGCTTGTATATCGCAGCATCCTCAATATCGATATTCTCACCTTTAAACAGGGATTTTAGCCAAACCAGAAGCGTTTTCTCATCAGGTGTATCGAACAATGCAACACAGCCCTTTGCCGCCACAGTTTTGTACAGCTTATTTCTCTTATCTATATTTTCTTCTACAAAGATTATAACCGTGGTTTTCGGAAGCTCCTCCAAAAGCTTTTCAACCTCTTCATTTCCCTTCTTAAAGAAATCACTTCCCTCCACAACAATAACTCTTCTATCTGCAAAAAACGGCATAGAAAGGGCATTGTCAGCTATGGCATCAACCTTGGCATTTTCTCCCTTGTACACCAGATAATTCATATTGTCCGATGTATCGATAAGTGCCTCCACCAGCTTATCTCTATACTGATACACCAGATATGTCTCGTTGCCACCCATCAGATACACATTGGCAAAGCTATTGTCCTTTATGTGGTTATTAATGATTGTCATTCCAGATGTCTCTGCCATGTCACTCTCCTCTTTCTTTTGATATGTGATATTATCTTCTTGAAATTTCTTTCTTTATTTCATTGTAAAAAGTGATAAATTCCTGACCCTCCCGTGATTGAAGCTCCCCCTCATAATCACCTGTTTCTGAACAGGCAATCAATTCACCTGTGTTCAGGTCATGAATATATAATACTTTAGAACCCGCATCACATGCCGCCCATACGGTTTCATAGGTTTCGTTAACATCTATATTAAGCATTGCCTTATACATTTCCTTAACAAGTGCTCTACCGATGGTTTTATCCGGCTTCTCAGTATCTCTGTATTTCTCCAAGGTCTCTATTAAGCTTTCTTCTTTGTTTTCATAATCATACAGAGAGACCTCGTAATCAGAAAAATCGTAATAATACACCTCACCCTCTGAGGTGATAAACATTCCGCTATCCTGATATCCCCATGCAAAATTTATATATCGCTCAACGACAAGTATCTCGTTATTTTCAGGTAGACTGACCCTATCCTCTTTTTTCGTTTCCCTGTCGTCATTACTATCTCCACAGCCGGAAAGCCCTAAAACAAATGATGCACACAAAGCAACAGCTACAACACGCTTAATACAACGAAACAGTCTTTTCATATTATTCCCTCTATAATATGTATCGGCACGATTTATTCCATAAATCCTGCCATGTCGTCGGAACTATAGACTCTTTTCTTCCATTACACTCATGTATGCCGGTCGAATTATTTTGTCTGCACAAATCATTTCTTCTATTCTGTGTGCACTCCAGCCAACGATTCTGGCTATTGCAAACATCGCTGTATAAAGCTCTACCGGAATATCCAGCATATCATAGACAAAGCCACTATAGAAATCCACATTTGGACTAACACCTTTAAAGATATGTCTCTTTTCTGCAATAACCTTTGGTGCAAGCTCCTCTATATTTTCATACAGTGCCAAATCCTTCTGTCTATTTTTTTCCTCCGCCAGCTGCTTCACATAGCCCTTAAATACTCTTTCTCTCGGATCGGAAATAGAATAAACAGCATGTCCCATTCCATAAATAAGACCTTTTTTATCAAACGCTTCCTTATCCACAATCTTTCTTAGATATGCTTCTATTTCTTCCCGGTCGGCAAAATCCTTCACATGCTTCCTGATATCATCCATCATTTCCATGACCTTTATATTAGCTCCACCGTGCTTTGGACCCTTTAGCGAGCACATAGCTGCTGCCATGGTAGAATAGGTGTCAGACCCTGACGATGTAACAACCCTTGTAGTAAATGTAGAATTGTTACCTCCACCGTGCTCCATATGCAAAATGAGTGCCGTATCCAAAACCTTGGCTTCCGTGGCAGTATATTTACGGTCCGGTCTCATCATCATCAAAAGATTTTCAGCCGTTGAGAGTTGCTTATTTGGATGATGAATATACATACTTTCATTTTTTTCATAATGATTGTAGGCATTATATCCGTATACTGCCAGAAGAGGGAACTCACTGATAAGCTGAATACATTGACGAAGTGAATTGCTTACACTTGGATTCTTTGCCTGCTTATCATAGGATGCCAATGTAAGGATGCTTCTGGTCATGGAATTCATCACATCCTCTGATGGTGCTTTCATAATGACATCACGTGTAAAATTGGTTGGCAGTGTTCTGCAATTTCCAATGACCTTTTTGAAATCAGCCTCCTCTTTTTTATCAGGAAGCTTTCCCATAAGAAGAAGATATGCTATCTTCTCAAACCCAAACTCGTTCTCTCCTAAATTATGAATCAAATCCTCAACCCTGTATCCACGATACCACAGCTCTCCATCACAGGATACCTTCTGGTTATCTATAATCTTTGATGATACAATCTTCGATATATTGGTAAGACCGGTAAGAACTCCATTGCCGTTTTCATCCCTAAGTCCTCTGTTTACACCATATTCATCATATAAACGCGGTGAAATATTATCGTTTTTTAAGCAAACCGATTCCAGTTGTCTGACATAATCATTCATCTTCTCCATCATCATTTTTATTCACCTCCAGATTTTCCATCTCGCTGCTCATAATAGTCTCTAACTGCTTCATAAGCTGAAGTAACTGAATGAGATTATTCTTCCCAAACTTTTCAAATACTTTACCGTAATACTTCTTAAATAACTCTTCCTGATTATTCAGCATATTTTGTCCACTTTCAGTAATTGTCACGTAGGTGCCTTCACTGCCATTACCATCATGAGACCATACCACATATCCGGCATCCCGAAGCTTTTCCACCATTTTAGAGGTCTGTCGCATTGTCATCTGGAGCTTATCCGCCAAATCCTTTAGATAGGTTCGTCCTGAATAAATATTTGATTTCTCTTCCAAAGCAATATACTGTAATGCAATATACTCAGGAATACTCATTTTCATTAAACCTTCTCTTCGGTATTCCCGATTGAATAAATGCCTTTGATAAATCAATTCATTGGAAAGTTTAATTATATCTGTGTTTTCTGACATTTTGCTCCTCCTTTTTATTTCCAAAAATTGTTAGCACTCTGTTTT
>JBJENB010000272.1:0-12672 GCA_051879975.1 Wujia sp. | reverse complement strand
TTACTGTAGATGTTCTCTGACAATTCCTCATAAAATTCTCTCATATCAGGATTATTTTCTAGATTAATGCCATAATATTCAAGCAGACTGTCAGTAAGTATGTCAATGTTTGAAGCATATAAAGCCTTTGCGTCTTCTTTGTTTGCCCCGGTGGCCTTGATGTAATCATCTGTAGCGCCAAGATAGTTTATGGCAATAATGCCTTTTACATAATTTTGATATCTTTTTCCTGTGTCATTTCCACAGCCTGTAAGTGACAATATGACAATCATCATCAGTAAAAATTTCTTTATATTTGATTTCATAACAGCTCCTTATTCTGAACATAATAATGATAGTTTATCCATTTTTTATTATACCAAAAATGTATAGGAATAAATATAACACATATATCCAAATAATGCGATAAAAAAATTCTTAAAACATCAATAAAACAAGTGCATTGTGTAGGCTTTTGTGATATAATACTTTAATCAAACACTATTTTTTGCTAATGATGATTATTGGAAAGGGGAATAAATTGATAATGGATGTACAATTAAAGACGGCTTCTTTTGGTGGCTATGATAAGAAGGCAGTAGAGAGTTATATAGATGAGCTTCAGGCAGAGCATGAGGCAGAGGTTGCAGATCTTAAGGCAAATGTGTTGAAGCTAAGCGAGACAGTTAAGAATCTTCATACAATGAGAGAGGTGAATCTCAATGAGTCGTCAAGTACAATTGACAACTTAAAGAAGATTAACGATGAGCTTCAGAATGAAATTTCAGAGCTTAAGGCTGAGCTTGAGACATATAAGACTAAGGAGGATGAATCGGCAAGCAGATATGAGTCTATTTCAAGAACACTCCTTGCAGCAAGAGAAAATGCAGATGCACTTATGGCTCAGACCAAAGCAGAGTGCGAGGCATTGAAGACACAGACCCAGGAGGAGTGTGATGCACTTACGGTGCAGGTAACTGATGATTGTGAGAGAATGCAGGCAGAGACAACGGCATTTTGTGAAAAGCTTAACGAAGAAACCAAGAGTGCCTGTCAGGAGCTGAAGGAATCAACCTATGCAAATTGCGAGGATTTAAAACGCAGAACAAAGGAAGAAACAGATGCTCTTATTGCACAGACAGAATACGATTGTAATGAATTAAATGAGACAACTGTCAGGGAGTGCGAGGATATGAAGAATCAGGCAAGAAATGAAGCATATTCGATACGAATGGCAGTTAAGCGTGAGTGTGAGAGTGTAAGTGAGTACATGGCAACGCTTATGAAGTCAGTTGACAATGTGGTTAAGGCTTGCGATGAGACCAAGGCAGTAGCTGACCAGGCATTTCCGGATTTGTCAAACTAGTGCAGTGAGTTAAGGTATGGCTGTTGCAGGTAAGCATGCAACAGCTATTTTTGTGAGGGTATACGATATGATATTGGAGAATAAATACTTAAGAAAGGCAATACAGAAATCAGGTTATGTTGTAATAGTAAAGACTTGTCATAGAAATGAAAGAAAAAGTAAGCTGGAATACATATCTCCCAATGCTTCAGAGCTTGGTATTAATATAGAGCTTCTGAACAAGGGTTTAAAGCTGACAGAGGATTACATACATCCAGAGGATAGACAGCAGGTTATACAGACAATGGTCAGTGCCATAGAATCCAAGGTGGATGATTATGTACACGATTATCGGATGGTTGGGGATGATGGCAGACTTTATTATGTTTCTAATGAAATATGTGTTTCGGATATAAACGATACTACTTTCACAGTAGAATTTTATATTAAGAATGCCAGGGTAAGAGGTATTGGAAATAATAAGAATGCAGTAGCAACCCAGAATTCCGGAGAAAAGCCGGCCATGGGCAACGCGACAGGAAACAATATAGATTTGTCCCATGACGAAAGGGTAAAAACAACAATTTCTACCTTTGCAAGTCTGGTAGAGCTCTATTCAATTTTTGTTGATGATAATTGTAAAATTTTATACTCGCCAACCGGCCCGGCGACTAACCTTGGAGATTTCTATGATATGTTCGAGAAACCGGCATACAAGGAGTATTTTAAACATATTAAAGAGGTTGTAGAGGTTAATGATTCGCCTTCGATTCTTGAGCGCGAGGAGGGAGGAATAGGAAAGATTTCTCCTGCACCAATTAAGGTTGGGGATGAATTAAAGGGCTATTGGATACTTGGCTCATATACTGCCGAGGAAACGGAAACACTAAACAGAGTATACAGAGAACAGTGGATGATTGCTGATATGCTATCTCAATTTCTGTCTCAAAGACATATTGTTGAAACTGAGGTTGCGAAGTCGAAGGGGGCAGGAAAGAAGCTTAGAAATGAGTTGGCAAGACAGAGTATTATTAATGATGCCTTAACCAAGATTAACAGCAAGCTTATTGATTCAATTGACCAGGTTGTAGAGGAGACTCTGAGGGATGTAGGTATAAATCTTAACGCGGACAAGGTGTTTCTGTATACAGTAGGAAAGTCCTCTTATAGGGAATATAATCTTAAAAGCTATTGGGATGTTTCCGGTGCTGCCTTTGATGAGAGTATTGAGAGAGTTATTCCGGATTATATGTATTTGTTTTTCGAAGGCATCAGAAAGGAAAACGGAACCTACACTATAGATAACAGCAATATAACAGAAGATACGAAGCTTGTTATGCTGAGATTTAATTTTAAGGCTCTTATTGTTCAACCGATATATTCAAATAATCACCTTCACGGTGTCCTGTTCTTTGCCGAGTGCAAATCTGAAAGGGTATGGACCGGAGATGAGGTGAGATTCGCCAAGAGTATTGCGCTTGTCATTGAAAATATGCTTGAGAATGCTGAGGGCGATGATAATATCAGAAAAGTGAATAAACATTTGATAGACACATACAATAACTTTAATGTGGGTGTGTTTATAAGAAATCTCTATACAGGAGAGGTTTTATTTTCAAATAAAAAAATGAATGAGATGCTGGGGTATGATTTTGTTGGAGGGGACAGTAAGAATCTTCTCACAGATTTACATGACCGCTTTGATAATATTTCCGGTATGAGAAAACCTTTTATTACCAAGGAAAAGATAGCAAACTGGCGCAGCTACATTAAAAGTCTTGATGGAATAATGGATATAACAGAGATTCAGATGGAATGGCTGCAGGGAGAACCGGCATCATTAATTATTTTAAGAGAAGCTAAGGATTTATAATTATTTGTCGATATATTAAGTAGCGGAAAGGAGCTTCACATGGCAAATTCGGATATAGGAATAGACTTAGGAACCGCAAGCATTCTTGTATATGTTAAGGGCAAGGGTGTGGTGCTTAGGGAGCCATCTGTTGTAGCTTATGACAGAGATACCAATAGAATTAAGGCTATAGGAGAGGAAGCAAGGCTCATGCTGGGAAGAACCCCGGGAAATATTGTTGCCATAAGACCTCTCAGACATGGCGTTATTTCTGATTATACAATTACAGAAAAAATGTTGAAGTACTTCATCCAGAAGGCTGTAGGAAAAAGTCTGTTTGGCAGAAGACCTAGAATCAGCGTTTGTGTCCCTTCAGGTGTAACCGAGGTGGAGAAGAAGGCTGTTGAGGATGCCACTTATCAGGCGGGGGCAAGGGATGTATTTATCATTGAAGAACCGGTGGCAGCGGCTATCGGTGCTGGTATAGATATTTCCAGACCTTGTGGAAACATGATAGTTGACATTGGTGGAGGAACTGCCGACATTGCAGTTATATCCCTGGATGGAGTTGTTGTTTCCACATCAATTAAAACTGCCGGAGATGACTTCGATGATGCAATTGTGAGATTTATGCGTAAGAGACATAACCTTTTAATCGGTGAGAGAACTGCGGAGGAAATCAAGATTAATATAGGGACCTGTTACAAGAGACCGGAGAATATCACTATGGATATCAGAGGACGTAACCTTGTTACCGGACTTCCTAAGACAGTTACCGTATCCTCTGATGAAACGGAGGAGGCATTAAGAGAGGTTACTGCTCAGATAGTTGATGCAGTTCATTCGGTATTGGAGAAAACCCCTCCTGAGCTGGCAGCAGATATTGCTGACAGGGGAATTGTACTTACCGGAGGAGGTGCTCTCCTTCATGGATTAGAGGATTTGATTGAAGAAAATACAGGTATCACTACCATGACCGCGGAGGAGCCGCTTACTGCGGTTGCTATAGGAACAGGAAAATATATTGAGTTTATGAGCGATAAAAAATCGCACAGTTAAGGAGTGAAGAGATGGTAAGAGCGTTGTACACAGCATGGACAGGCCTGCGCAATGAGGAAAAGCGTATGGATGTGGTAACAAACAATATGGCCAACGCAGACACCACCGGCTTTAAGAAGGTAGATGTAACGGCTCAATCCTTTGACGCACAATTGGCGGTCAAAATAAATGATGAGCTTGAAGGCATCAACCTTATTAGAGGAATAGGTGGGGTCAATCCCGGAGTAAAGATAGGCGAGACCTATTATGATATGAGCCAGGGAAGCTTCAGACAGACTGAGGATCAGTACAATTTTGCTTTGTCCGGAACAGGATTCTTTACCATCAGCACAACAGATAAGAGTGGAACGGAGCATATCAGATACACAAGAGATGGCGATTTCACTGTAACCAAGGATGGTTATCTTACAACCAAGGACGGCGATTATGTGCTGGGTGATGGCGGTAATCGTATACAGATACCGGGTGCAAATACGGTTAGAATTAATGTAAATGAGCTGGGAGAAATCTATAATGGAAATAATTATATTTCCACTCTTCAGATAGTAGATTTTGAAAGCTATGAGGCATTGTCAAGCTATGGTGATAATATGTACGAGGCTGTAGACGGTGCGGTGATAACGGATTCAACTGCTACTGTATCCCAGGGATACCTAGAGATGTCTAATGTCAATATGGTTACAGAGATGGTAGACATGATTGCTGTTACAAGGGCATATGAAACCAATCAGAAGATGATACAAACAGTTGATGAAACCTTGGGAACAGCGGTTAATCTTGGAAAGGTACAGTAATTTAGGAGGTAGACGGATATGATGCGTTCATTATGGACTGCGGCTTCAGGAATGAGAGCACAGCAGGTCAATGTAGATACAATAGCAAACAACGTGGCCAATGTTAATACGGTAGGCTACAAGACACAGCAGGCAAGCTTCAAATCCCTGTTGTATCAAAATCTCCAGTCCACATCCACGAACAATGCAGGTGAACAGAAGCCGGTACCGGCAGAGGTTGGACTGGGAAGCAGAGTTTCAGCCATAACAAGCAGCTTCACACAGGGTGAGCTTATGGCGACAGAGGATACATTTAGTATGGCAATTGAGGGAGATGGCTTCTTCCAGATTCGCAATGCCAATGGAGATTTATTATATACAAGAGACGGAAGCTTCAGTATTTCACCGATACAGGGACAGGGTAATATGCTTGTTACATCAGACGGATATCCGGTGCTGGACGCAAATGGGAATAATATCATTCTTCCCGATACAGCAGTGGCAACAAATTTGGTCGTTTCAAAGGATGGGTCCCTAGGCTTTCCGGGAGAGGATGGAAACGTAAGTCCTCTTATGAACAATGGGCAGCCTGTAAGCTTTGGATTATATCAATTTAATAACCCGGCGGGACTATACCATGAGGGTTCCAATAATTATTCCGTAACGGTAGCATCTGGAGATGCGGTGGCTGAGGCAAATAATCCGAATCTCAAATCCAGTATGGTTCACCAGTTCTATCGTGAAGGCTCCAATGTGGATGTGGCTAATGAGATGGTCAACTTAATCGTAGCACAGCGGGCTTATGAGATGAATTCAAAGGCAATTCAGGCAAGTGATGAAATGATGCAACAGGCAAATCAGCTTAGAAGATAAATGAGGTGTAGTGTATGGATTCTGTAGGAACCTTAAGTAGCACGGATTATTCTACATATGTTAATCAGTCAATGACTGCAGGCTTGACTAACAGCTTGTCCGGTGTTAATTCTTCAACTGCAACAGATGATGAAATGATGGAGGCCTGTAAGGAGTTTGAAACCTACATGGTAGAGCAGGTCTACAAGTCAATGGAAAAAACCATAATCAAGGCAGACGAGGAAGAAAATGATTATGAGAAATATTTTGGTGACTATCGTATTCAGGAGTATGCTAAAATGGTCACAGAGCAGGGCAAATTGGGGCTTGCACAGCAGCTATATGAGGCTATGATTAGAAAAAGGGACGCTGTAGCAATCGTTGATGCATCTGATGAGGTAGCCGGAGCAACTCCGACTGACACGACAGATGCCTCATCGACCTATGCAGATTCTGCTTCGTCAGTTAATGCGACAGGTGAAACAGCACAATAGTAGATATGACAAGAGAAGGCTATATAGAAAAAATAATATATAAAAATGAAGAAAACGGTTATGCTGTGTTCTCTGTTGAGGGAGATATGGGTGAGGAAATATTTGTAGGAACCATCTACGGAGTCGGTGAAGGACTTTATATTATTGCAGAGGGCGACTACGTAAATCATCCACAGTATGACATTCAGTTCAAATTCACATCCTGTGAAATTAGGATGCCTGAGGATACACAGGGTATCGAAAGATACCTTGCATCAGGCATTGTCAAGGGAATTGGCGAGGTTCTCGCTAAAAAAATTGTCAAAAAATTCAAAGCAGATACCCTTCATATAATTGAATATGAGCCGGAACGATTGGCAGAGATAAGTGGAATTTCTGAGCGGAAGGCAAGGGCCATAGCTACCTCTTATATTGAGAAGAAGGAATTTCAGGATGTTGTGATTTTCTTATCTCAATACGGAATCTCAGTTAACATGGCGATTAAAATCTATCATGAATACGGAGACCAGGTATATGAAATCCTTCGAGGTAATCCTTATAAGCTGGCGGAGGATATAGCCGGTATAGGCTTTAAGGCAGCGGATGAAATTGCCAGAAAGATGGGCATAGGTAATGATTCTATCTACAGGCTTCGTTCTGCTATGCTGTATGTGTTAAATATGGCTATAAGAGAGGGACATATGTATCTGCCTAAGGATTTGCTGTTGCGGAAGGCCTCGGAGCTTGTGTATGATGTGAATGAGAGGGATATCTATGGTATGAATGCCGCTGATGAGACAGAGCAGCTTGAGGAACAGCTTATGGAGCTTGCCATAGAAAGCAAGGTAGTAATTAAGACAATAGATGGTGAGCCGGCAGTATACACCAGCGCAAATTATTATCTGGAACTAAATATAGCAAGGATGTTAAATGATTTGCAGTTGAGATATGAAATGCCGGAAAACGAATTGGATGCTGCGTTAGCAGAAATAGAGAAGGACAGAGGCATTACCCTGGATGATATGCAGAGAGTAGCGGTGAAGTCAGCTATTACTGCAGGTGTGGCTGTCATTACCGGAGGACCGGGAACGGGAAAAACAACGGTAATAGATGCACTTATAAGCTATTATTCCGGACAAGGTATGGAAATTAAGCTTTGTGCTCCTACAGGAAGGGCGGCAAAGCGTATGACTGAGGCAACGGGATATCCGGCTCAGACGATACATAGATTGCTGGAATTTAACGGAGCTCCTGAGGATGGGGACGGCCGGGATACAAGACTCAAATTCTGCAGAAACGGCAGTAATCCCTTGGAGTGTGATGCCATAATCGTGGATGAGATGTCCATGGTGGACTGCTTCATATTCAGCTCCCTCCTTCAGGCGATAATGTATGGCACAAGACTTATATTGGTGGGTGATGTAAATCAGCTTCCTTCCGTGGGTGCCGGAAATGTTCTTAAGGATATCATTAATTCGGATTGTTTTCCTGTTACAGTGCTAAGCAAAATTTTCCGTCAGGAGGATGGAAGTGATATCGTATTTAATGCACACAGGATTAACCGAGGTGAGCATCTGGAGATCAATAATAAGAGTAAGGACTTCTTCTTCATACCGAGAAATGGTTCTGCAAGCATAATAGACGAGGTAAAGGTTTTGGTATCGGATAATCTGCCAAAATATCTGGGTATACCATCTCTGGATATTCAGGTCCTTACACCTATGCGTAAATATGATACCGGTGTGGAGAACATGAATCAGAGATTGCAGGAGCTGTTGAATCCTCCCTCAAGGGGCAAGCAAGAAAAAACTAAGAATGATGTCACCTTCAGATGTGGTGATAAGGTAATGCAGATAAAGAACAATTACAAGCTTGAGTGGAAGGCATACAGCCAGAATAGCGAGGGTGAATACACAAGCTTTGTAATTGACGAAGGCGTGGGTGTATTTAACGGTGACGTGGGAACCATAACGGATATAAATGATTATGATGAGGAACTCACGGTAATGTTTGATGACGGCAGGGAGGTTGTATATACCTATGATGGCTTGGACGAGCTTGAACATGCATTTGCAATTACTGTTCATAAATCCCAGGGAAGTGAGTATCCTGCGGTGGTAATACCTCTTCTGGCGGGCACAAGAAAGCTTTTGAACCGCAATCTGCTGTACACGGCTATAACAAGAGCCAAAAGAATGGTTGTAATAGTGGGTAATATTGGTTTGGTAAACCAAATGATAGACAATACTGAAGAGCAAAAACGATACACTTCTCTGGCTATTCGAATCCAGGAAATGTCGGATATAGAGTGAAGAAATTAGATTAAGGGTATTTTTATTAAGGGATTGAAGGGTGAACTTTTTTGAAAAGAACAGGTGTATAATTGGAAGGTTTAAATAAAATTTTAAATAGCGTATTAAATTTGGTGTATCCTCCGGATTGTCCCTTATGTGGTAGTCTTTTGCCACAGAGCAGTATTGCTGCAGGTGAGAAAATATGTAAGATCTGCAGAGGAGAAATTTCTTACGTGGAATCCCCCTGGTGTCTCAAATGCGGTAAGGAGATATGCGATGTAGAGAAGGAATATTGTGAGGATTGTGAGAATAACATCAGAAGCTATATAGCCGGATTTCCGGCTATTAATTATGCTGGAGCAATCAGGAACAGCATTGCACAGTTTAAGTATCATGGAAAAAAATACTATGGTGCATATTATGCAGAGGAAATACTGAAATGTCATGGAGACAGGCTGAGGGAGCTTGAACCGGATGCTTTCATACCTGTACCAATCCATAGGAAAAGATATAATAAAAGGGGCTACAATCAGGCTGAGGTGTTGGCAAGGGAGCTTGGAGCGGCACTTCAAATTCCTGTTGATTCCGGCGTACTGTTAAGAGGTGTCAACACCTCTCCACAGAAGAACCTGGATGACAGGGAAAGGGAAAATAACCTAAAAAGTGCTTTTCAATACAGTGGTAAAATAGTAAAATATAACAGAGTGGTGTTGGTGGATGATATATATACCACTGGAGCTACAATAGAGGCGTGTACGACAACGCTACATGACATAGGAATAAGAGATGTGTATTATACAAGTATATGCATAGGAAAGGGGTATTAATATGGAGTTAATGAACTGCAGAAGCTGTAAGAGATTATTTAATTACATCTCAGGAGAGCATATATGTCCTAATTGCAGGGATCTCATAGAGAAGAAATTTGAGGAGGTAAAGGCATTCATCAGAGAAAATCCGGGCAAGAACATTAATGAGGTTGCTGAGGAATGTGATACAACAATCAGACAGATAAAGAAATGGGTTCGAGAGGAGAGACTTTCCTTCTCAGATGATTCTCTTGTAGGACTTGAATGTGAGAGATGCGGAAGAATGATTCATAGCGGAAGATTCTGCAACGAATGTGCAGGTGGTCTTGCGGATGCTATGGCAGACGCATTTAAAAAGGAGTATGCTGCAAGGCGAAAGACTGCAGGAGGAAAGATGCGCTTCCTTGAGTAAAGAGTCTTGTATTTTCTGATTTTTCTGAAACACACGGGTACAGCTCAAATTATGGAGCTGTACCCGTGTGTTTTAAGCGTCAAATGTACACCTATAGAAACAAGGCACTTAATCCATAAGCAGACATACAAATTTTTATTAGGAAATTGTATGGTGTACATTTGACGTCCTAATCACTATAGGGAAAAGAAAAAGTCTTTTCAAAAAATATGATAAAGGGGTTATGATATTCAGAAATTCGCCGATAAGTACATTGAGGAAATTATTTTTCAAGGAGGGATTCATATGCGAATTGGTACTTATAACATGATCAGTCAGATATATGGTAACAGCTATACCAAAAAGTCTAACAATTCAAACGGTACCAGCCGTGCAAGCTTCAAGGATGAGGTGAACTTTTCAAGTCTAGGCAAGGATATGCAGGTAGCAAAGAATGCGCTTGCAGGTGTTCCGGACACGAGAGCTGATCTTGTAAATGACATTAAATCCAGAATGGACAATGGCACTTATGAGGTTGATTCAAATGATTTTGCAGATAAGCTTTTGAGCGCATTTTCGGCAAGGAACGTTTAATTCTACAGGTAAGGGAGTTTTCTGATGGCAAGTTTAATTGAGAATTTAATCACAGGGCTAAATGAGGAATATGCGGTTTACGAGGTGCTTCTCACAGTATCTATGGAGAAGACTTCAGCCATAGTTTCCAACAACCTTGACAGATTAAAGGAGACTACAGATAAAGAACAGCTGATGGTGGATAGGATAACAGGTCTTGAAGCTAACAGAAGGGCAACCATGGCTGAGATAGCAAAGGTACTGGGTAAGAAGAATACCGAGATCAAGATATCTGATATCATTGGATTTCTTGAAGGACAGCCGGAATTTCACGACCCGCTTCTTCAAATCAATGAAAAGCTTGCCAAGCTGGTAAGAAAGCTCAAGGATGTCAATGACCATAATCAGAATCTGATTACAGAGTCATTATCCATGATAGAGTACAATATCAATTTGTTACAGAATTTGAATCGAGCTCCGGAGACAGCTGAGTACTCCAAGAGTATGTTTAAGAATACAGCAGGATATCAGGGAGATTCGTCGGCTTCATCCGGTAACTTTGATGCGAAACAATAGGAGGGTGAGTAAATGAGCGGAACTATGGGTAGGTTGTCCATAGGTGTAACGGGATTACAGACGAACCAGTATGCACTTAATACAACCGCACACAATTTAATGAACACTCAGACTGAGGGCTATAGCAGACAGCAGGTGATGCTCACCGATCGTTCCTACAAGAATTTAGGTAATGGTGCTATATTTAAAAATAAGACAGGACTTGGCGTTGTAACCGCTGAGGTGAAGACTGTAAGAGATAATTTTGCAGATGCAGCATATAGAACTGAGAGTGGAAGAATGAACTACTACAAGGCTCAGTATGAGACTGTATCGGAGGTTGAAACATATTTTGGTGAGCTTGAGGGCAAGGATTTCAATACTACAATGAATAATTTGTGGCTTTCACTTCAGGAGCTGCAGAAGGAATCCAACAGTATAGTTACTCGAAGCTCCTTTATATCGACAGCTCAAACGTTTCTTGACAGAGTTCAGGAGATAAGGACCTCACTCATATCATATCAGAGAAATTTGAATGTTGAGATTAAAAATCAGGTTAACAGAATTAATGAGCTGGCAAATACTATTTTAGAGTTGAACAAATCCATTCTTAAGGCCGAAGCTTCGGGTGTTGAGAATGCTAATGATTATAGAGATCAGAGGAATCTTGCTCTAGACGAGTTAAGCGGTATTGTCAATACAGAGACCTATGCAAACTCGGATGGTACTATAGAGGTATATATAGAGGGCAGATGTCTTGTTACCCAGGGAAGAATATATGAGCTGGAAGCAGTAAAGATAGCAGAAAATGAGCAGTATAACAGAAATTATGATTTTACATCAGATTCCCAGGATTTTCTGATGCCGGTTTGGAAGGATGATCAAACCGCGTTAATGAATATAAATAAGCTTCCTTCAACACAGTCCAACACAGATATAGGTTCTCTTAAGGGTTTGCTTATGTCCAGGGGCTATTTCATAACTGATTACACAGACGTACCTGTGAAACCTGTAAAACCGATTGCGGAGGATTATACCGATTCGACAGAATATCAGGATGCGATGAACCAATACGAGGCAGATTTAAACCAGTACGTAAAGGACTTGGATTATTTTAATACCTATGTGGAGCCATATACAGTAAGTAACATCATGTCTCAGTTTGATGTGCTTGTGCATGCTATGGTGACAGGAATAAATGATGTTCTTTGCCCAAACAAGGAGATAACCCTTTCCAACGGAAGCAAAATAAAGGTTTTGGATGAAGAGGCTGCCGGTATAGGAATGGGTAATTATAACGACTATGCGGGAACTGAGCTTTTTGTGAGAAAGAGTACTCCTAGATATACGGAACAGACGGTTACCCTGGCGGATGGATCGGTTGAAACAGTAATGGTGTATAATGAAGAGGATCCGGATGATTTCTATTCACTATATTCAACCGGAAACATTATGATTAATGAAGAATTGTTACAGAACCCATCCTTGCTTCCGCTTTCCAGAGAAAGTGGAGCTGAGGCCCAGGAGGTTGTGGACAGCATGCTTGCTCTATGGGATGTTAAATTCTCCACTGTAAGTCCGAACTCTCTGGTAGAATGTAACTTTATGGATTATTACGCCGGCATGATGGATGACCTTGCTGACCGAGGTTACACCTATGATGCCATGGCACAGACACAGCAGCAGTCCGTTACGGATATAGACAATCTTAGAGATC
>JBJENB010000271.1:0-12677 GCA_051879975.1 Wujia sp. | reverse complement strand
AGCACTCTCTATTGACGAGTGCTAACAGATGTGCTATATTACATATAACAAATAAAACAAAGCAATTTTAAGGAGGAATGAATTATGATATTAACACCTAGTATTTATAATGATTTTTTTGGTAACGTTTTTGATGATTTTGGAGGTATGTTTAAGCATGTAGCAAATCCTAGCAGCACAAGCGGCTATGGCATAAGCACAGACGTCCAGGAATTTGATGACCACTATCTGCTTGACATGGAGCTTCCGGGTTATAACAAGGAGGACATCAAGGCAGAATTAAAGGATGGTTATCTCACAATTTCGGCAAAGCATAATGAAGAGAAAAATGAAAAGGACAAGGACGGCAAATATATTCGCCGTGAACGCTTCTATGGTCAGTGTTCAAGAAGCTTCTTTGTAGGTAAGAATGTAACTAAGGAGCAGATTCATGCAAGCTTTGAAAACGGAGTTTTACAGCTCAACGTTCCTAAGGTTACTGAAGCTCCAAAGGTCGAGTCAGATAACTTCATAGCAATTGAAGGTTAAACATTAATAGTCATAATAGCGATATATGCTATATGATTCTTTATATACACATTTTATTAATCTGCTAATAATGCAAAAACAAGTCCCTCAAGAACTGATATGTACCCCCTTACTGGTTTGTCCAGTAAGGAGGGCATATCAAACTGAGGGACTTTTCACTTTAAGATAATAATATAGTTTAATTATTATTTATTAAGTTTTCTTCTGCTACCAAGAATACCCATAACTGAGATACCCAACATTACAAATACAAATATAATATTTGCGTTATCTCCAGTATTTGGATTGGTGTCATTGTTATCCTCACTTTCAGTGGTTACTACTGTTGCTTCCTTAAGCTTTGGAATTATAACAGAACTCTTATCTGTTATCTCTGTTTTGCCATCTGCATCGGCAAACCATTTTCCACAGTCGCAGGTCCAATAAGCCTTATTACCCTCTGCAGTAGTTGTGGCAGCCTTTGCAGGAACTGCTGTAAGCTTATGAGCAGGACCATTTACCTCACATACATCGGCAGTTCCCTCTGCAACGGTATAAATACTGAAATGGTTTGTCTCAAATTCTGCATTATTTCCTACAATTTTTACAGGGTACTTTGTAATCTTGCCATCAGCATCCACATAGTATGCCACTAAATCCTTACCCTTCAGTGTATCAGGTATAGGTATTGATACCTTGAATTTATCATCTGACAACGAAGAAATATATTTATCATTTGAATATGAATAAAGCTTCAAATCAAAGGTTACATTTTCATCAACACCCAGCTTTTCAATAATGCCGTTATATGTATTTCCACTTGTAAGCTTTGAAGCACGTATGCTTGTATCAAGTGGAATCTCTGCTGCGTCTGAGGTTATCGTAACATTTGAGGCATAATCAACTGTCTTATAGCTTGGAGTAATCATCTTACTACTATCAGGTATAATAAGAAGCTTAAACTGATGACCATTCACTGTAGCAACAAAGTAATTATCCGGAGCAGTAATTTCAAGCGTATCAAGCATTTCCTGTCTGTATGATACGTTACTTGATGCAGCAGGATCATCTGACCGTCTGTATGCTTCCGGAGCAATTAATGTATTGAATGCTCCACCATAGCTTAATACAACCTTAGTTGAATCTCCAAGATAATCATTGATTCTCTTCTGGGCAGCTGCAATAAGGGCCTCCTTGGTGGTGGCAGTTCCATCCGGTACATATATCACATGCTGAACCTGTGTTTCTATCCACGGGCTTGGTATAGCACAAATGCTACCATTTGAACTGATAACTGAATCTCCTAAAAATCCAATATATAAATCCGTATCATAACCAGCTCCACCATACACAACACTAAAATCGAAATTGGAATTGCCAAGATACTGCTTTAATTCTCCTGAATAATTAACCATTTTTTCAAGGAAGTATGTGTTCTCCGCTTCAGGATTAAAGCCGCTTACCCACATATTGATTACTTCCAAATCTTTAACTCTAAAAAATGCATTACCATTATTAAGTGGAAGTCCTTCTGCTAATGCCTGAGCCTTTACAATAACCTTATTATCAAGTGAACCTGTATATACAGCCTGTACTCTGTGAACCTCTGTAACACCGGTATTAAAATCATTATAATACAAATCAAAGGTTCCTGCCTCGTAATCAGCAGGGTTAGCATATATATCAATCTGATCAGTTGAATATTTTTCAACAGCAGCACTACCCAATATAAAAGCTTCAGCCCAATCATTTGGTGTAATAGCAGAATTTATAACAAGCTTACCATCCGATGACAACATTTTTTTAAACGCATCACTTCTTATGGATGATCTTACCTCATATTCTGTATGGGTATCATATTGATTATCTGCCACTTCATAATTTTCGCCAAGATAATCAGTCGGGTCAAAGTTCTTAAATCTTCCACCATTGACTACCAACGTTGCCCCTGATAAATCACCAAACAATGGCTTGTCAGCATCATACCAAAATGCACCACCATAAATTTCTAATGCTGCACCCTCAGCTAAATTAATCAAAGGTACATCACTGCTATCGATGGTATCACTCCAAGCAGAGAAGTCTCCGTCATAAATCTTCATTGTAGTTCCCGCACCTAATTCAAATTCAGAGCATGAAGTGTCACAGGAATAAGAACCATTATTTATGGTGACATTAATTTCATTAGATGTAGCTTCAGTTTTAATAGCACCCTGGATTTGAATACCAGCATTATCATCAATGTTTAAAGCTGCATTTCCTGATTCAGCCTTAACCAATATAGCCGGCTTAATGGTGCTATCTAAATCGTAACCACCCACAAAAGCATCACCTGTTATTGTAACCTCACAGTCCTTAATAATCAGTGCCGCCTCCATATTGGAATTTTCACAATTAATACCTGAACCATAAGCAAATTCAAGGGTGATATCTTTTGTTATAACAATATCATCAGCTTCCGATAAACGAATCAAATAACCAACATCAGTAACAATTCTAATGGTATCTCCGTCCTGAGCATTAGCCACAGCAGCCCTAAGCTCCGTCTCATCCGTTACGATTATTGGTTCTGCCGCATTTGCACGATACGGACAAATGGTCAGTACCATAAGCAACACAAGCAAGTAAGACATTATTTTTCTTTTTGTCTTTTCCATATGTTTTCCTCCCTAAAAATCATATTACTGTCATAAGGTGTACTTTGTGAAATATGATAAAAATGAAAAGGAAAAATACAATTACATGATTTTTTGCTTGAATTTCAGGTATTTTTAATGTACAATTACGATGTATATATGTAGCTGTCATAAAGTACACCTTTTGACAGCTATTATTTTATGTAATTTTGTCTATACTCCCGCAGCCTTCTATAAAAAGTAGCTTCACTTATATTATATTTTATCAATAATTCCGATAAAGGAATTTGTTTTCTCTCCCATTCATATACGATTTCCTCAAAAGCCTTGGAAAACTCTTTCTTTTGTCTTCCAAATCTAACTCCCCTTGCCTTTGCGGCAGCAATCCCCTCCGCCTGCCTTTTCCGTATATTCGCTCTTTCATTTTCAGCCACAAAGGATAATATCTGCAGCACCAGGTCCGCGATAAAGGTTCCCATCAAATCCTTTCCCTGACGGGTATCCAACAGCGGCATATCCAGCACGCAAATGTCCACACCCTTGTCCTTTGTAATGATACGCCATTGCTGTAATATCTCTTCATAATTTCTTCCCAATCTGTCAATGCTGAGAACATACAACAAATCCCCACTTTTTAACCTTCTCAGCATTTTTTGATAATTCGGCCTCTCAAAGTTCTTCCCCGATTTCTTATCTATGTATATGTTCTTTTCCGGCACAAGCTTCTGATTAAGGGCAATCAATTGTCTGTCCTCATTCTGATCTGTACTGGATACCCGTACATATCCATAAACACCCATCTTTATTCCTCCCTTTGTTATTACACAATCCTTTACCCCTTTTCAAGTATTTCAATCCTATTATATTGATTTTTATTTCCGAGAGAGATATAACTATTAGTAATATATTGGTGACATGATATAATTTGAAGTACGATGATGCGCTTAGGTCATCAAACTTCGTTTGGTGACATTAATAACCATTATAAAAAATCTTTAGGAGAAAAATAATGTACGAAAATCTAAACAACTACAAGGCATTTTATACCGTAGCAAGACTGGGAAGCATCAGCAAGGCAGCTGATGTGTTGTTTGTCAGTCAGCCGGCTTTAAGTAAATCCATATCAAAGCTAGAGGAGGGTCTTGGCACAAAGCTTTTCGACAGAACCTCCAAGGGAGTTATTCTAAATAATGAGGGAAGTATACTGTATGAACACATCAAAACTGCCTTTGAGACAATCGGCAAGGGCGAGGAGGAAATCAAAAGAATTGGTGAGCTGGGAATTGGGCAGCTTCGCATCGGTGTCAGCACATCTCTTTGCAAGCATATTTTACTTGATTATCTACAGGATTATATTACAGAGAATCCTCATATCAAGGTTATCATTGACTGCCACTCCACAGTAAACACAATGAGGCTTCTTCAGGAGGGCAAGATAGACCTTGGACTGATATGCGAAACCTCCATACCAAAGGGCTTTACTTATCTCCCGGTTAGAGATATACATGACATTTTTGTAGCCTCCGAAGCATATCTGGATAATCTGAATCTCAGAGAACACGAGGAAGCTCCAATGGAAGCTGACGCAACACCTATACTCTTCGCCGGAAATCTTACATCATATATTCCTGACCAAAGGTCGGGAGGAAAATCCGATTTAGAACGTTTATCAACAGTTGAAATTATAGAAAAATCAAATCTGATGATGCTGGAGCCAAACAACATAACAAGAACCCATATTGACGAGTATCTTAAGGAGCAGGGCATTTTCCCGAATCAGGTGTTGGAAATCAACAATATGGATTTGTTAATTGACTTTGCTTCCATCGGAATGGGAGTCGCCTGCGTCGTCAGGGAATTTGCAGAGGAATACCTTAGTAAAGGGCATATTTTAGAGCTTCCATTGGAGGTTCCAATCAAAAAAAGAACCGTCGGATTCGTTTACAGTAATAGTAAATCAAATCCAACAGCCCTTACAAAATTCATAAAGCTAATATCTAATCAAGCTCTTTAGATATATTGTTACATATTTTTATGAATATTTTCTTGAGTGTCTCCATTTCTTCATCCGTTATACCATTGAAGACACATTTTTCTATCTCATTTTTTGCTACACTAATCTCATCAAGAAATTCTATAGCCTTGGCAGTCAGGGATAAATGAACGATTCTAAGATCCTTCTTATCCCTGTCGCCTTTAAGGTATCCTTTTTCCATAAGTCTTTTAGTTGATTGTGATATATGTCCCTTCGTGAATCTTTCTGTAGATGCAATATCTCTGGCAGTATCCTGCTCCATATTGTTAGCGAGAAAAATCATGATATCTAAATCAATTCTTCTAAGTCCATATTTATTTATGAAGCTTTCAAGCTTTTTATCATTAAGCTTCTTATATCTACACATATTTGATAAAGCTAAATTCTCGATATCAAGCTTCTGCATAATATCACCTCTATACTATAAGAAATACTCAACACCTGACTCAAATATTTTCTGATCCTGCTCACCGAAGATATTCACTGCAACTGCTGTTCCCTTACGCTCAGAATGGGCCATTTTACCCAGAACTCTTCCGTCCGGACTGGTAATACCTTCTATTGCATAATATGAACCATTTACATTGTAATACTCATCCATAGTTGGATTTTCATCCAAATCAACATACTGAGTTGCAACCTGACCATTATCAAAAAGTCTCTTAATCCATTCCTTACTTGCCACAAAACGTCCCTCACCATGTGAGATAGGAACAGTATATACGCCTCCCAGCTCTGCCTTAGCAAGCCATGGACTCTTGTTCGTTACAACCTTTGTATAAACCATCTTAGACTGATGTCGACCAATACTGTTCATGGCAAGAGTCGGAGAATCCTCAGTCTGAGGTCTGATCTCTCCGTACGGAACAAGTCCTAGCTTAATAAGTGCCTGGAAACCATTACAGATACCAAGTGCAAGACCATCTCTCTCATTCAGAAGCTTCATTACCTCGTCTGCAATTTTAGCATTTCTGAAAGCAGTTGCTATAAACTTTCCGGAACCGTCAGGCTCATCACCGGCTGAGAAGCCACCTGGGAACATGATTATCTGGCTGTCAGAAATGGCCTTGGCGAAGGCTTCTACGGAATCTCTGATATCCTGAGCATTCTGGTTCTTAAATACTATGGTTTCTACCTCTGCACCTGCATTTTCAAAGGCCCTCATTGAATCATATTCACAATTAGTTCCCGGGAACACCGGTATAAATACCTTTGGCTTAGCCACCTTGTTCTTAGCTATAAGAATGCTTCCCTTATCATATATCTTTGACTTGACCTTTCCGTCCACAATCTTAAGACTATCGTCAATCTCATCCTCCATGCTGACATCAGACTTAGTAGGAAATACCTTCTCCAGGGTCTTTGTCCATGCAGCAATTGCCTCATCAACTGAAATACAATCCTTGCCATAGGTAAACCTAGCCTCACCTGTTACCTTACCGATGATCTCGCAAGGAATACCAAGACAATTGACATTGTCCTCCTTAACCTCAAGGATAATTGAACCATAATCCTTAGCTGTAAGCTTATCCTTTGGCAGACCTGCCTCAAGTGCAACACCCAGCTTATTACCAAATGCCATCTTGCTTACGGCTTCAATGATGCCGCCAAAGCCTATAGCGTAGGCAGACTCAACCTTGCCCTCTGTTACAGCCTTATACAGCCTTCCATATTTATCAAGTGCATCCTGGTAATCAGGTATATCATACTCATCTCTTGCTATGTCAAACTTAACAAGTACATTTCCTGCTGCCTTCAATTCAGGTGTAACAACATTCATATAACTTGCTACATCAACAGCAAATGACACAAGTGTAGGTGGTACGTCAATATCGTTAAAAGTACCTGACATTGAATCCTTACCTCCGATAGAAGGAAGGCCAAGCCCCATCTGTACATCATACGCTCCAAGAAGTGCAGCGAGAGGCTGTCCCCATCTGTATGGGTCAGTTCCAAGTCTCTTGAAATACTCCTGGAAGGTAAGTCTTATCTTGCTCACATCCCCTCCTGATGCCGCAATCTTGGCAACAGAGGTGAGTACTGCATAAATTGAACCGTGATATGGGCTCCAGCTTGAAAGATATGGGTCAAAGCCATAGCTCATCATGGTTACCGTATCTGTCTTGCCCTTTAAAACAGGAAGCTTCGCAATCATTGTCTGTGTTGGTGTAAGCTGATACTTACCACCATAAGGCATAGTAACCGTTCCTGCACCAATTGAAGAGTCAAACATTTCAACAAGACCCTTCTGAGAGCATACATTCAAATCTGAAAGTGTATCTATCCAAAGCTTCTTAATATCAGAGGTATCCTTCTTCTCCTCGAAATATTTATCATTATCTGAAGGAAGCTCAACCTTAACCTCTGTCTCCTGATGAGCTCCGTTTGTATCGAGAAATGCCCTCTTAAGATTTACTATCTCCTTGCCTCTCCAGCTGAGTACAAGTCTCTTCTCCTCTGTTACTACAGCAACAGGAATTGCCTCAAGATTTTCCTCTACGGCATAAGCAAGCATTGCATCTACATCCTTAGGATCTACAACAATTGCCATACGCTCCTGAGACTCAGATATGGCAAGCTCCGTTCCGTCGAGACCAGCATATTTCTTCGGAACCTTGTCAAGGTCAACCTTAAGTCCGTCGGCTAGCTCTCCTATGGCAACGGATACACCACCTGCACCGAAGTCATTACATTTCTTAATAAGAGAAGCAACCTCCTCACGTCTGAATAATCTCTGTATCTTTCTCTCTGTAGGTGCATTACCCTTCTGTACCTCAGCACCACATGTCTCAATCGAGCTTTCTGTATGCGCCTTTGAAGAGCCTGTTGCTCCACCACAGCCGTCACGTCCTGTACGTCCACCAAGGAGAATAATGATATCTCCAGGATCGGAATTTAATCTCTTAACACAGCGTCTTGGAGCCGCACCCATAACAGCACCAATCTCCATTCTCTTGGCAACGTAGTTTGGATGATAAACCTCATTTACATGACCGGTTGCAAGTCCAATCTGATTACCATATGAGCTGTAGCCCGCTGCGGCAACCTTGACAATCTTTCTCTGTGGCAGCTTACCCTTAATAGTATCCTTGAGAGATACTGTCGGGTCAGCAGCTCCTGTAACACGCATCGCCTGATATACATAGGATCTGCCTGAAAGCGGATCTCTTATCGCACCGCCGAGACAGGTTGCAGCACCACCGAAAGGCTCAATCTCAGTAGGGTGATTATGGGTCTCATTCTTAAAGCTTACCAGCCACTCCTCAGTCACGCCATCAATCTCAACAGGAACTACTATTGAACAGGCATTTATCTCATCTGATACCTCCATATCCTCAAGCTTTCCGGCCTTACGAAGCTCCTTCATAGCCATAAGGGCAATGTCCATGAGGCAGACAAACTTGTCATCTCTTCCCTTGTACATTTCCTTGGTTGCAGCGATATATCGGTCATAGGTTCCTGCAATCACATCCTTGTAATATCCCTCATCAAAGGTTACATCCGTAAGCTCTGTTGAGAAGGTTGTATGTCTGCAATGGTCTGACCAATATGTGTCAAGCACCCTGATTTCTGTCATAGTTGGGTTTCTCTTCTCATCATTCTTAAAATAATTCTGAATGTGGAGGAAATCCTTAAATGTCATTGCAAGAGAAAGCGAATCATAAAGCTCCTTCAGCTTATCCTCCTGCATATCCATAAATCCGTCAAATATAATAACATCTGCCGGCTCCTCAAAATCAGTAACAAGTGTATCCGGCTTAGCCTCATCAGTAATTCTTGAATCAACCGGGTTGACTACATACTCCTTAATGGCAGAAAGCTGTTCAGGAGTTACTCCACCAGAGATAATATATGTTGTGGCTGACTTAATCAAAGGCTCCTCATTTTCATTTAACAGCTTAACACACTGCATTGCAGAGTCAGCTCTCTGGTCAAACTGTCCCGGAAGATATTCCATGGAAAAGCTGACATCTCCCTCGCCCATGTCAAAGGTTTCCTCGTAAACGTAATCAATTGGAGGCTCTGAAAATACAGTGACCTTAGCCTTGCTGTAGGTTTCATCTGAAATTCCCTCCATATCATACCTGACAAGTACTCTAACGTTAGATGCCTTAATACCAAGATAGTCCTTGATTTGCTGCTTAAGCTCCATTGCCTTTACAGCATAATCCTCCTTTTTCTCAACGTAGATTCTTCTTACCTTACTCATCCTTTACCTCCTTGTGCTCCATTCTCTAATCCGGAGTATATATTATTTGTGCATTCTTCTAATCAACTTATATATTACCACATTCTGGAATACCATCGGTGAATTTTGAACATAAAATGTTATTCCGTCTGTAGGTGCGGTAATCTCTGCCTTTACGGAACCATCCATGGGATTGATAATTTCCGCCAGAACCTGTCCTCTCTTTACCTCCTGGTTTATTCCAACCAGCTTTCTGAAGAAGCCTGCTTCATCAGCCTTAATCGATACCAGATCCTGCTCTTTAATCACTGTCGAAATGTATCCACCGTGGCAATCATATTTTATAATACCCATTCTTGTCAAGAACCTTAATACAGATGATACCGCCATATGAGCACTCAAATCATCTATCGACTCGGTTGTAACCGAATAAATGGAAAATGCCTGAGTTCCCATATTCTGCCAATTATAATTCAGGGTAACCTGGTCAAAGCTTCTATTCATTCCCGTCAGCACATAAGGCATACCAAAGAGATTAGCAAGGCTTGTACTTTCCTTTCCGGTTTCCATCATTCTGATATGAGGGATTGACTCTCCCTGAAGATAAAAGCTGGCAAACTGTATACCATATGCATAATCCTTCACCCGTTCTAAGAGAGTTGCAGCAATTCTGCTGGTTGCCGGTCCCTTCGGATTACCCGGAAATGCTCTGTTTATATCTGAATCATCTGATATCCATTTTTTCTTCTTGGCATTCATGGAGCTGTAATTTAAAGTCGGAATAAGGAGTATCTCCTTTCCGGAAGCGATATCCCCCTGTGACTCTATCTCTGCCAGCTTCTGTGCCAACAGGGAACATATATACAGCTGTTGATACTCATTTCCTCGCATAGCACCCACGATACAGGCTGCCTTCTCACCTTTTCCATAGGAATAACCATGTATCTTGTATTCACCTCTAAAGGCCGTATTCATCTTAAATATTTCTTCTTTATTCATGTCCTCTACCACCTACTATTCTGGCTAGTAACGAACCTTCTTCTATTACCGGATATCCTCTCAACGAACAAACCATACCGGCTCCTGTTGATTTCACAATCTCCTCTACAGAGCCTGTGATTACATCTACAACTGTTCCCAGCTCATCGCCAATCTCAACCATATCATATAAATGAACACTTGGAATAAATATTCCACTGCTTTCAGCATTTATATAGGTTATATCGTCATCATAGCTTACCTTAATATCCGGTATCTTTACAACCTCTCCCTTCCAGATTCCAAGCTTTTTCATTAAGACAAAGAGTCCGTCAACTATCTTATTGCAATACTCCTGATTGATGGAATATGCTATGCCCGATTCAATAACCATTGAATGTACACCTATTTCATTTAGAGAATAAGCTAAACTTCCTGCCAACACAGATGTGCTTGGATGAACCCATATCATATCCGTATTAAGACATTTGGCAAATGGAATAAGCTCTTCAACCTTATAATTATTCATCCTAACCTGTGGAACCTCATGTATGTACAAATTACTGGAATGTAAATCAATACACACATCCGCCCCCTTTATATCATCAAAGACACATGAAGCGGTATATTCTCCCAAGGCACCTGACTTTGACCCCGGAAAAGCTACATTCATGTCAATACCAGAACCGGGAATCTCCCTGGTTTTTGAATCCAAACCCATGGGATTCAGGCTTGGATATACATCCACTATCCCCTCAAGCATTTCATAGTTTAACTTAATTCTTCTTATCACCTCATAGCAAATATACTGCCCTTGAAGTTCATCCCCGTATAGTCCTGATACCAGACAAATTCTTCTTTCTTTTCCCGTAGGGAAGTCCGGCATCAGCCTATTTTTTTTTACCTTTAATTCCTCCTCAACCATAAGGTCAACAGAAACAACAGTTTCAATCATAATACATTCTCCAATCCTTATAATTCAAAAGGCACTCAAATAAGAGTGCCTCTTAAAGCTATCAGCTATGATTCCAAAACTGAGTTGATAATCTTCTTGATCTCCGTAACGTCAAAAGGCTTGGCAATGAACTCAGCTGCTCCGTTCTGTACAGCCTCAATCATATTGTGCTGCTGTCCTGCAGCTGATATCATAACCACCTTCGCCTCAGGATACTCGGACTTAATCTTCTTAAGTGCTTCAACTCCGTTCATAACAGGCATTGTGATGTCCATAGTTACAATATCAGGTTTGTACTGAACATACATATTGTAGCCCTCCTCACCATTTCCTGCCTCAGCCACAACACAATGGTTATCCTCTTCCAATATACCTTTTAAAATCTTTCTTGATGTTCTTGAATCATCTACAATCAATATATTCGCCATAAAAATCTCCTTGTTATTACTCTATGTTCCATTTTGTTTCCATACAAATAACAACGTCCACACGCTGTCCATAGACAAACATAGGCATCAGATACATTATTCCCTCTGAGCTTATTGTAGTGCTATCCGTATACATTTCAGGAGGCAACATATCAATCTGTACATCCTCCTGACTCAGTTTTGAGGCAAACAAGCCATTCGTTATATTGATAAACTCACAAACTGCATCCAGACAATCTTCATCAATCTCTGAGAAATCCTCCTTGGCGTAGGCTTCACCTATCACCTTATTTCCCAGTCCGCTCAAGCCAATAAACAAATTATAATCACCTTTAAAACTCTGACTGGCAATACTCTTACCTGTATACGAATGAATATTCTGAAGTCTGTCAAGTCTGACCTTGTTATCAACAAATCTAACCATATTTCTTGACAGTAGCGCTATGTAATCCTTAATTACTGTCGGAGCTGAAGAGTCCCTTGTGAATATAGGTGCAATTTTATCTATATCAGAGCTCTTCATTGCATCAAGGTCAAGGGAAGTGAACCTCTCTGTCCTCTTATACTGATTCAAATGCTTCTGTATCTCCATAAGAGTAAGAATTTTCCTCTCCATCACTGTCTGAATAAAAAGAAGATATGAATCGCCCTGCTTCTTTAACAGCGCTGAAACCTGTTCTTCAGTAAGATACTTTTTCTCAACGGCAATATCGCCAAAACGTGCATCCATAGCTGACTGAAGCTGATTTACCTCCTCTGCCTGTGCCTGAGTCATATACCCCTCAGTAACTGCAAGTAATCCCATCTTTACTCTGGCATTCCTGTTAGCTTCAATAATTTCATTATATTGTTCTTCTGTTATAACGCCTGCATCCTGCAGATATTTTCCAAAATATACACCAAACATGCTTTTCCCCCTCGTATTGATTCTATTATCCACACAAATGTG
>JBJENB010000270.1:0-3175 GCA_051879975.1 Wujia sp. | reverse complement strand
ACCTTCAGATTTTTGCCCTTCCGTTAAGCCAAAATGTGCTTATGAAGAAGCCTGAAAATGACGAGGAACGAAGACTTGTTGAGAGAGCTCTGGAGAAGGCACAGTTTAAGGATAAGCTTATGAAGCTTCCGAAGGGAATCGACACAGTCTTGACAAAGGAGTTTGATGAGGAGGGTGTAGTTTTATCAGGTGGAGAAACACAGAAAATTGCCATAGCAAGAGTGTTTGCGAAAAATCCTGATATTATAATATTGGATGAGCCATCCTCTGCACTTGATCCTATTGCAGAATATAATATGTACAAAAACATGATGGAGGTATCCGAGGACAAAACCGTAATATTTATTAGTCACAGATTGTCCTCTGCAAGAATTGCAGACAAGATTTACCTTATGGAAAATGGTAGTATTGCTGAAGAGGGAACACATGATGAGCTTATAGCTAAGAATGGTATATATGCAAAAATGTTTGAGCTTCAGGCATCCAACTATCAGGACAATTGTAAGAAGGCGGGAGGTGATATTTGTGGATGATAAGGAATTTAGAAAAAAGGAAAAAATATCGATTGGCAGACTGATAAGCAATGTAAAATACGTTTTGGGATATGCATGGAGAGAAGATAAATCCATGGTTTTGTGTGAGATAATCGGTGTTATTATTGAAAAATCCGCAGAGGCAATTGCATTTACCTTTATATTAAAGGAGATAATCAATGCAATTACAAGAGGAGCTTCGCTAGGTGAGTTTATAAGACTGTTTTGTATAGCAATGGTAGTATTTACGGTTATGGTAGTAGCTACGATATTTACTGATAATTTTTTTGAAACCAGAATTGTCCGTGTTAATGGCAATATACAGAGGAGCTTTATTGAAAAGGTACGAAAGCTTGATGTGATATGCTATGACCATTCAGAATACTTCGATGATTTTGTTATTGCGGCCACTCAGGGGGAAGAAATGATTAAACAGGCGGTTTCTTCAGTAGCTAGAATTCTTGGAACTATGGCAGCGGTGCTTATTGCCGGGGGAATGATTGCCACCATCAATCCGATAATTGCCATTTTTCCGATAGTCGGCTGTGTGGTAAATGTGATTACCAGATTTGCTATAACAAAGCAGGAATACTTATATGATATTGAAAAGAAAAAGATAAATCGTAAATCGGATTATTCCAAAAGAGTGTTTTATCAGCCTGAATATGCAAAGGAGATAAAGCTTACTGACATTAGACAGCCTCTTATAGAACAGTTTAATGATGCTATCGAGGAAGAAAAAAAGATGGCGGGTATATATGGAAAGAGAATCGGCATGCTGTCACTAGTCAACTGGATTGTAGTATTTACGCTTTTGTCCGGATTTGCTGTTCCGATGTATCTTGCATACCTTGCGCTTGTAAAGATGAGTATTATGCTTGGAGATGTTGCTGCACTTAACAATGCGGCGGATACGATTTCTAACAGACTTGATGAGATGAATTATGCACTGGTTTCATTTCAGAAGGTTGGTCAGTATGCAGAGCGCTTTAGAAGGTTTGTTGAGAAACAGGAAAACATTGAAACCTTTGTGGGCGATGAGGATATACCGGAGGATAGCACTCTGGAGCTTAAGAACGTTTCATATAAATATGACGGAGCAAAGGATTATTCACTTAAAAATATAAATATGACAATTAAGCCCGGCGAGAGAATTGCCCTTGTAGGAGAAAACGGAGCAGGAAAGACAACACTAATTAAGCTACTTATGCGTTTATATGAGGTCAGTGAAGGAGAGATTTCCTATGGTGGGAAAAATATAAATTCCTTTACAACTAAAAGCTACAGAGAAAGGCTGGGAGCTGTTTTTCAGGATTATCAGATATATGCAGGGAGTCTGAGGGAGAATATATCTATGGGAGATGAGACGGAAATCTCGGATGACAGCATGATAGCTGCGTTGGAAAAAGCAGATTTTCTTGAAAAATATAAAAAACTATCTGACGGTCTTGAGACGGAGCTTACAAGAGAATTCTCTGAAAAGGGAACAATGCTTTCGGGTGGAGAGGCACAGAAGGTTGCTATATCGAGAATGTTTCTTAAGGGAAGCGGTGCACCTGTTATGATTCTTGACGAACCATCCTCTGCACTCGATCCTATAGCAGAATATACATTAAATAATAACATGATGGAAAATGCTGCAGGTTCAACAATAATATTTATCAGTCACAGATTGTCTACTACAAGAGATGCAGATAGAATATATATGTTTGCCAAGGGAGAGATAATAGAGCAGGGTACTCATGAGGAGCTCATGGGGCTCAAGGGAAGATATTATGAAATGTTTGAAAAGCAGGCGGAGAATTATGCGCTTGCCTGAAAAATAAATAGGAAAATCATAGGAGCACGAATCGCTTTCCTATAAAAATAAGGGGGTTGCTACAAATGCAATCCCCTTATTTTACATTATTATATTATATTTTTATATTAGCTGATATTATTTAGAACACCTGAATAAAAGCTCTTCCCATCTGCGGTCGACCTCCTGTTGATACTGAACAAGAAGCTCTTCATTTTCCGGCTTGAAGAGGTGCTTAAAACGTCCCTGCGTACGAAGGAAGTCCTCAATCGGGAGTTTTTTCTTAGGCTCGTAATTGAGTATCCATTTGCCCTCAACTACTTCAAATAAAGGCCAGTAGCAGGTTTCTACTGCAAGCTTACAGATTTTCATAATATCAGGAGCGTCGTACCTCCATCCTCTTGGACATGGTGCCATTATGTTTAAGAAGGCTGCTCCGGGAGTGTAGATCGCTTTCTCAGATTTCTCATATAAATCCTTCATGGTTCCGATAAAGGTAGATTGAGCGACGTAAGGAATATCGTGGTTTGCTATGATTGCAGCTAAATCCTTTCGATTTTGCATCTTTCCGTTTGATATCTTACCGACAGGAGTGGTTGTGGTATCAGCATACATAGGTGTTGCAGAAGAACGCTGAATACCTGTGTTCATGTAGGCACCGTTATCGTAGCATACATATACCATATCGTGGTTTCTCTCCATTGCACCCGAAAGTGATTGGAGACCTATATCGTATGTACCTCCGTCACCACCGAAGGTGATGAATTTGTAGGTTTCATCAAGCTTTCCCTTTTTTCTTAATGCGTGATATGCAGCTTCAACACCGGAGAGAGTAGCTCCTGCG
>JBJENB010000269.1:0-3185 GCA_051879975.1 Wujia sp. | reverse complement strand
GGCATTTCATTTGCATCTAATATGCCAATAATTCTATCTGCATCTCTGATAGCAGAAACCTCAGGGGTAGTTACTACAATTGCTCTCTCCGCTGCAGCTATGGCGTTCTTAAAGCCATGCTCAATTCCAGCAGGACAATCAATGATTATGTAATCAAATTCCGGCTTTAACTGTTCAACAAGTTTTTTCATTTGCTCAGGCATAATTGCAGTTTTATCTCTGGTCTGTGCTGCCGGAAGCAAATGAAGTCCTGCACAGTTTTTGTCCTTTATAATAGCCTGCTTCGGTTTACAATTTCCTTCAATTACATCTACAAGATTATAGACAATCCTATTTTCAAGACCCATTACGACATCCAGATTTCTAAGTCCAATATCAGTATCTATCAGTAAAACGGAATATCCAAGATTTGCGAGTCCATGTCCTATATTCGCAGTTGTAGTAGTTTTTCCTACTCCTCCCTTACCGGATGTAACAACAATTACTTCACTCATTTAATATAACCTCCTGAAATAAAACTATATACAAAGGTGTCTTCTCTCCCGGTACTTCCTGAGATAGCAGTACCAAGAAGCTTTCCTGTAACCACTATATTGCCAGTGGATGTTACGGTTGCCCCTTGCTCAACATCGCCGAGTATGATAACACTTTCTGTTGCGTCGAGAGTTTGTCCGTTTCTGATGTTTCCAATGTGAAATAGTCCTATAGAAGCATCCTGTATAGTGTTTATTTTATCGGGTTCACAGTGTAGTTTGTTGTTTTGTCTTTTTGTATTTAAACCAATATTTCTGAGAGTTTCCAGAATCTCATCAGTTTCGTCTTCCGTTAAAGCTTTGCCATCAAAGGTAACATTGATAGGTTTAACATTCTTATAATAATGCTTTGTATCCTGAAGCTTTTTCAATAGTTCCTTTATTACTTCATCTACTGTTGCTTCAGAATCAATTATTAGCCGAATTCCCTGATTATTACCTTTAATAATAACGGGACTATTCATTATTCACCTCTCATATTATGTTGTTTTAATCAGAAACCATTATATTCCCCTTCATTTCTGCACCTACCAGAGCCTCAGGATCATACATGTATGCATATATAAAGCTGGCAAGCTCCCTAGGATTACCGGATGAATATCCGTGTTGTATTACACAGGTAACAGAAACCTCGGGTTCCTCAAATGGTGCATATGAAACATATAATGCATGATTATATCTTGTCCTATCCTCCTGGGCCGTACCAGTCTTTCCGGCAACAGCTACATTTATATTATTAATTAGATAGGTTGATGACAGATACGAGGTTGCTCTCCTCATTCCATTATGAACGCTGTTCCATGTGGATTCCGGTAGATCAACGTTATATAATACAGATGCACTATTGTCACGTATGACATTTCCTGAATAATCAGTTATTTTATCAATCAATGTCAGATTATAGCAGGTTCCACTATTTGCTATAGTCGTAACATATCTTGCTAACTGTACTGGGGCATAAGAATTCGTACCCTGTCCAATACAGGTTCTTATTGAATCATCATCAGATATATGTGGTGGCACCTCCGGCAGTTCAACACCGGATAAATCATTTAATCCAAACAATGTGGCATATTTTTGTATTCTCGATAATCCATAATTACTGCTAAAGGAACCATCCGGCATAATAGACAGATTATAGCCTATATTATAGAAATAAACATTACATGATCTTTGAAGTGCTTCTTCTATCTCAAGATAGCCGTGACCACCAGGATATATCCAACACTGGGCAGGAGGATATATTTCATCATATAATCCGCTACAATATGTTCTGGTAGATTGGTCTACCACTCCCTCAGATAATCCTACAATTGAAGACATGAGCTTGAATGTCGAACCAGGAGCAGTCTGCTGTTGTGTTGCTTTACTATACATAGGGCTTGTCTTATCGTTTAACAGCATTTCGTAATAATCTGCATCTACCTCGTTGGTTAAATAATTATTGTCATAACCGGGATAGCTGACCATAGCTAAAACATCACCAGAGTTTACATCAGTTACTATTACAGCTCCCGAACATGGATCCAGTGCCAACATAGCCGGCGTAATTTCCAGATTTTTGATTTTATGCTGCATGAACTCATAAGGACCATAAACTCCGTTCTTAAAATTGTCGTATTCTTCATCACCTTCAGGATTCAGTATGCCTTGGTCATATATGAGATTGACCACATCATAACCGGTAATTTCGCTTGAGTATATCATATTTTCAATAAGGCGTTTGTCGAATTCTGTATCCAAGCTAAGATAATTTACAATATAATCACATAGCAAATCATAAATTTCATCAGTATCATAATAATTGCTGTCAGCTTCAAAGGCAGATATATCGATTGCTTCAATGCTTATGCAATATTTTAGATATTCTTCTAACGAGCTTTGATTACTGGTGTATTTAACAAACTCATCGCTTGTACTGGAAACCAGAGATCTATTGTATATACCATTTTTACTTAAAATTTCGCATATATACTCCATATGATTCTGATATTCCGTGTTAAGATTATATAATGGAGTGTGATCTATTTTGAGTATATCCTCAATTTTATTTAATGTGGTTTCCTTCTTGTTTACAAATTTATTATATATTTGTTTTTCCAATTCTGTGGCATCACTGTCACCCATACTGTCTATTTTAAGATAGTTATTGTCAAATAATCCAAAGTAAACATCTGTAATCGGTATTGCAGAGTTTTCGTCTGTTGGAACGGATGCTACATTGGCGAGATTGGCAAGAATAATTGATGCAATCTCTTTTTCCAAAGTGTCATAGCAATATTTTTGCAAATCTGCATCAATAGTCAGATATACATCATTACCTGCTGTAGCTTGCTTGGAATCTACCGTTTCAATCATTTTTCCAAGGTTATCTACATACATTGTCTCATAACCGCTTTCACCTCGTAATTCACTTTCACAATACTGCTCAATTCCTGTTTTACCAACCATCTCACCGGCAGAATATTGCTGTTCTACCGGTAATTCCTCATTATATTTTTTTAATTCCTCGTCAGATATGCCTCCAATATATCCAATAATATGTGCATAATACTTTGCATCATTATATCTCCTTAATGATTTAACGGATACTGACATGCCCGGAAGACGGTCACAGTTTTCTGTAATTGCTGCATTACTGTTCTCACGTAT
>JBJENB010000268.1:0-3192 GCA_051879975.1 Wujia sp. | reverse complement strand
GATAAAATCTGTGACCAGATATCGGATTCGATACTTGATGCACTTCTTGAGCAGGACCCTATGAGTCGTGTAGCCTGTGAAACCGCAGTAACAACAGGTCTGGTTTTGGTTATGGGTGAGATAACAACCAAGGCACAGATTGATATTCAGAGTATAGTGCGAGAGACTATCCGTGAGATAGGCTATGACAGAGCAAAATACGGCTTTGATTGTGACACATGTGGTGTTATCACTGCTCTTGACAAGCAGTCAGCCGATATTGCCATGGGAGTTGACAAGGCTCTTGAGGCTAAGGAGCATACCATGAGCGACGAGGAGATAGAGGCTATAGGAGCCGGTGATCAGGGAATGATGTTCGGTTTCGCAACAAACGAGACAACGGAGCTTATGCCTTATCCTATATCTCTTGCACATAAGCTGGCGCTTAAGCTTACCGAGGTTAGAAAGAATGGCACGCTGCCATATTTAAGACCGGACGGTAAAACGCAGGTATCAGTTGAATATGATGAGAATGGAAAGCCTTCAAGGCTTGATGCAGTAGTTCTCTCTACACAGCATGGTGAGGAGGTAAGTCAGGAGCAGATTCACAGCGACATCAAAAAGTATGTATTTGATGAGGTGCTTCCTAAGGAGTTGGTAGATGAAAACACCAAGTTCTTTATTAATCCTACGGGAAGATTTGTTATCGGTGGACCAAACGGAGACAGTGGTCTTACCGGTCGTAAGATAATAGTTGACACTTATGGAGGATATGCCCGTCACGGCGGTGGAGCATTTTCGGGAAAGGATTGCACTAAGGTAGACCGTTCGGCGGCTTATGCAGCAAGATATGTCGCTAAGAATATTGTGGCAGCAGGACTTGCGGATTGCTGTGAGATCCAGCTGTCATATGCAATCGGTGTGGCAAGACCTACATCAATCATGGTGGATACAAGAGGAACCGGTAAGCTTTCTGACGAGAGACTGGTTGAAATCGTTCGAGAAAACTTTGATTTAAGACCTGCAGGAATCATTAAGATGCTGGATTTAAGAAGACCTATCTATAAGCAGACAGCAGCATACGGACATTTTGGCAGAACAGATGTTGACCTTCCATGGGAGAAGACAGATATGGCTGAAAAGCTTGCCAAGTATATTGATTAGTTCGGGAGGATGAGGAAATAATATGAAGAATATGCTTAATTTTAAAAACTTCTCAGCAGAGGAGCTTCAGGATATATTGGACCTTGCAATGGACATGAAGAAGAATCCGGAGAAGTATAGCGAAACGCTTAAGGGAAAGAAGCTTTACTCACTGTTTGAGAAGACCTCTACCAGAACCTTCCTGTCTTTTGCAACAGGAATAACAGAGCTTGGCGGTTCATATTTCAACCAGTTATGGGAGGACTCAAACTTTGTTTTGGGTGAGCCGGTTTCAGAGATAAAATATGTATGCAGAAATGTGGACATAATCATGGCAAGACTGGTAAAGAATGAGACGGTTGAGCTTTTTGGTAACAATGTAACCGTTCCGTTTATTAACGGTTGTGACAATTCTTATCACCCATGTCAGATCCTTGCAGATGCACTTACACTTATGGAGCACTTTGGTACACTTGATGTGAAATTCCTCTACATCGGAGCTAAGAATAATGTGTTTAACTCTCTGGTAGAATTCTTTGCTAAGATGAAGAAGGGTACATTATACGGACTTACTCCACTTACCAATAACACTGCTTGTGACGATGCATTTTATGAGGAGGCAAAGGCAACCGGTTATTATGTTGAGCTCGACCCAACCATGACCATGAAGGAGGCAAAGTCCTACGTTAAGGATATGGATGTTGTATATACTGATACATGGGTAGACATGGAATTCTTCAATAACCCTGACTATGCAAAACAGAAGGAAGAGACCATGGCGAAAATGATGCCATACCAGATAAATGATGAATTCCTTGAGGGAAGTAAGGCCATTGTCCTTCACGATATGCCAATGCATGTTGGTTATGAAATAACCCAGAGTGTAATTAATAAGAATCTTGATTACATATTAAATCAGGCTGAAAATCGTCGACATGCTGAGAAAGCGGTTATGGTCACACTTTTAACAAAATACTAATTTATCATAGGTGCCGAAGCAATTTGGCACCTATTGTAAAGTTAAGGAATATTATGGATGTTTGGATAGGGGTATTGGCTTTTGTCTTATTTCTGGGCTTTGGAACCGCAGTTTTGGTTTGTATATCTGCCATCAAAAGACAATCAGGGATAATCATCAGAAGCCGTCTACACAGAAAACTAAATAGCTCAGAGATTATTTACTCTAACCTTGGGTTAATACTTCTGGCGGTATTATTATATTTCCACAAATATGCATTTGCACCGGCAATACTTGCCTTTGTGCTTTTTGTTGTTTTGTCCACCAGAATAAAAAGTGGAATTACAGAGGAGGGGGCGATAGTGGGAACCAAGTTTATTGACTGGGAGTTTATGAAGAGTTACAAGCTGGTCAACGATGAGGAGGATTCCAATGTCATCATTCTTAAGATTAGAGCTGACAGAAGACAATATGTATTGGTTTGTGACAGACAGGATAAGGAAGAAATAAGGGAAATATTTGAAGAAAATGATGTGCCAAAAACTGAGGTGTATAGGCAGTAGCGTAAATTAATGAACAACACAGCAACCTGACTACAGAGTATAGAATTGTATAAAGTAGATTTGAGATTGGCAGTAGCAGAATGGAATTGACACAGACACGGTCAGAGGCTATTATATCATTTAGAGAAAATCATTAACCTGCCAGGCAGGAGATAGGAGATAGGCAAATGAAACATTTGATAGATCCAACAGATTTGAGCGTTCAGGAGATAGATGATATCCTTGATTTGGCTTTGGATATTATTGCACATAAGGAAAAATACAGTGAGGCATGCAAGGGAAAAAAGCTTGCTACTTTATTCTTTGAACCAAGTACAAGAACACGTCTTAGCTTTGAGGCAGCTATGATGGAATTAGGTGGTAATGTACTTGGTTTTTCTTCTGCTGATTCATCCTCTGCAACAAAGGGTGAGAGCGTGGGAGATACGGTAAGGGTGGTAGGCTGTTATGCGGATATAATTGCCATGAGACATCCTAAGGAGGGCGCTCCTATGTATGCTTCAACCGTGTCGGAGGTTCCGATAATAAATGCCGGTGACGGTGGACAAG
>JBJENB010000267.1:0-3215 GCA_051879975.1 Wujia sp. | reverse complement strand
GCCGATTTTGCTTTGGGAATTGTAACAGGAAATAACAATGATTATCTATCCAAAGAGAAAACAATAAGCAATGAGATAATCCTTAAGGGTACGGATATTGAAAGATATCACATTAGGGAAGCTGAAAACTATATACAATTTTCACCTGAGCAATTTCAACAGACAGCTTCCACAGAGCTGTATCGTGCCAAGGAAAAGCTGCTATATCGTTTTATAAGCAATAAACTAATATTTGCTTATGACAACAGACAGACTCTTTCAATAAACAGCTGCAATATTCTAATTCCAAGGCTTGATGGCATTAACATAAAATATGTACTGGCCATACTCAACTCCAGCGTTACACAATTTATATTCCGTATGGAATTTAATTCTGTTAAGGTACTTCGCTCACACCTTGAGAGTCTGCCGATACCTGCGATTGACAACCATAATCAGAGTAAAATAATTAGTCTTGTGGATGAGATTACTGCTAATTACAGCACAGAAAAATATGAAAAGTTATATGCCAGATTAGACCAGATTGTATTTGAATTGTTTCATTTAACCCCTGAGGAGCAGGCAATCATTCAGTCCGGCAACAACATTGAATAGTTATTGCCGGACTGAATTGTTATCTGCTCCTGTTAAATTTCTGCATTTGTACAAAAATCACCATCGGTCTTCTTGCTCTCATACATCATTGTATCAACCTTCTTGTATATATCCTGGAATGATATACGAATCTGTCCGTTATACATCACCGCACCAACACTTATGGAAATTTTTGTCCTTAAGTTCAGAAATGCGCAACTTATCAATAATGATTATAATTGATATCCATACCAGCTTCTTTGTTTTCATGTGCGTACATCCTATTATGATCTGATTATCAGATAAAGTTCGTAAATATCTTCTGCTCTGCTATCGGCTGTTCTACACCGGCTGACTTACCCGCCTCAATACTCTTTAACAACCAAGCCATATTTCTACCCACAGTTTTCATAATCTGTATTCCCTCATCATCCCTCATTACATCCTCTGGAGTGTTCCCGTGTACCATATTCCAGTACCTTGAGGAAACCAAAGGCATCTGGTTATACAGAAAATATTTATTAAGCACATCAAGCGTCGCCGTTGTACCACCTCTTCTGGCTGAAGCTATAGCCGCACCCGGCTTAAATCTGAGACCTGCCTCTGCAACGGCAAAAAGTCTATCCAAAAATGCAATGACCTCACCGGATGGGGAAGCATAATATACCGGTGAACCGACTATAAATCCATCTGCCTCCTTAACAGCCGCAGCTACCTCCCTGACAACTGTATCCATCTCACCATTTATAACTCTCTGTCCAATATAGTAAAGTTCTGTTTCGATACCTCTTTCATTTAATTCCTCTGCAATCATCTGCAGCGCTGTATATGTGCACCCTTTCTCTCTTCTACTTCCGTTTACTAATATTACCTTCATAATGTTCTCCTATCTTAACATAAATGACATCATACACTATCAGACTATGCAAAATGGTTTCATCCTATGCTTCATTCAAAATAGCTTTCTATCTTCTGTTGATTCAGATTTTTTCCTATTATGATTATAATTTCCTGCCCCTTTTCGATTTCTTCAATCGATATCTCATTATGAGTGGCATTTATCTCCATCCAACAATCCTTGCCGCCCTCATCAAGCACTATAAAGCCTTTTATACGGAATACATCTCCACAGCTATCATCCGACATAAGCTGTTCAATCTTATTACGAAGCTCTGCCTCAGGTATTCTCTTACCCATGATATAAAGAGTTGTATATTCCTTCTCTTCGTCCATGGCCTTCACATAATCCCATAGCTGATATCCCGAGCTATCTATTGTCCGGTAATCCTCATCTGTAAATTCATCCCAGCTTTTAATCATAATATCGTCTGTAAATCTACGCTTGCACTTATATTTTTCCATTAAAGCATTGATGAGATTTATGGTCTTTTGTATGTCGTCCTTTGTTGCTCCATCACATTTGCTCATTATAACCCTGCCGGCATTGGCAAGCTGCGATGCAAGAAGATAATCAGACTGCTTTGCAGACCTCTCATCAAGTGTTGCTTCAACAATGGCAATCACATTTCCTATCTCATACCACTTGCATAAGGGTTCCTCGTGAAGCGTATCAAAAAATTCATCTACATCAAATATACCTGATGGTTCTACCAATACATGGTTATATCCGCTCATTCCCATTGCAATCAGCTTAGTCTTGAAGCGTCTTCTGTGACAATCCGAATCGCAACCCCCGGACACCATTTCAAGACCACAGTTATCACCGCTCAGACTCTGTAAAAGCATCATATCAACATTTACTGCTCCATAGTCATTTTCGAGAATTCCTATTTTTTCTCCCTTATTTATAAGATATTCTGCATATTTTTTTATAAATGTTGTCTTTCCTGAGCCCAAGAAACCGGTTATCAAATCTATCTTAATCATACCAACCTCTAAACTACTGACAGTACTCTATAATTTTGTCTGTGTATTTATCTCTGACAAGAAAATCCCTCTTTAATCTGTCACAATAGGCTTCCTTAAAGCTATCATTGGTCATGAGATATGCAAAGCAAAGCACTGCCGGATTTGAGGTTCCCATATCCAGAAGACCCTTCGGCTTGTAATTATCCTCTCTTATTGTATTGGTGTATGCCTCTGATTCACCACATACACCTCCAAACTCTATATCATATAGAGAAAATCTCCAGCGTCCATCCCCATATTCATTATTTTCGTCTACTGTTACTGTTCTCCACATTGACCAGTTTTTGCCCGGCCAATCCCATTTATTGTTTATCCATACCTCGACAGCAAAATAGTCCATAACACTTTCTACGTCGACCAGCTTGGCAAATTCTTCATAATCCGTCACTTTTTAAATCCTTATGGGTGTGAAAGAAATCCAGAAGCTCCCTAAAGTAGAAATCCTCCTTCTCTCCGTTAGGTATATCTCCAATATCAAGCTTATAGCCTGATGAATAGGTTTCCGCATCTCCCTTGTAGAGGACCATATCCTCCTTATTTACACCATAATGACTCTCAAAATAGGTATCAGAGTAATCCTCCTCCAAAACATATAGTCACCAGTATTCGCCATTTAAATACACTATACATGGTCTTGAAGCCTTGGTATCGCAATCTACAGTAGATGATAAATCCTGCCAATAGGTGTCGTTAAACTTAGCTGTAAATGCACA
>JBJENB010000266.1:0-3228 GCA_051879975.1 Wujia sp. | reverse complement strand
AATGTGTATAACCGAATTCAATGAAAAGGCATACGTGGAAAGTGTAAAGCAGGAGTATATGGAAATATTTGAGGAGATGGAAAAGCAAATATCTCAGCAAAGTGAGCAAATCTCCTTGAAAGATGAGCAAATATCTCAGCAAAGTGAGCAAATCTCACGGAAAGATGAGCAAATCTCTCAACTGCTTGCACGAATCAAGGAGCTTGAAAACAAATAGAACATTAAATAAAAAAACCATTTCCATTTTAAGGAAATGGTTTTTTTATTAATCTTAATTATATATCTTTTATCTCACTGTGAAGAGTTTGTAGCGATTTAATCTCGCACTTTTCATGACTCTTTATATATGCGATACCCTCAACCGTTGCCTTTGCAGCAGCCACTGTAGTCATATACGGTGTCTTCGTCTTAATAGCTGCCTTTCTGAGGTAGCTGTCATCATGCACACTCTCCTTACCACATGGCGAATTGATTATAAGGTCAATCTCTCCATTGGTAATAGCATCTAAGATATTCGGTCTTCCCTCATAAAGCTTCTTAATCTTCTCTGCCGGTATCCCTTCATTTGTGATAAGCTCATAGGTGGTGCCAGTTGCAACAATCTTAAAGCCACACTCATAAAATTTCTTGGCAATACTTACAATATCTGCTTTATCCTTTCGGTTTACAGAAATAAGAACTGTACCCTCAGTCGGAAGCTTAGCACCTACACCCTCCTGAGCTTTGACAAATGCTTCACCATAGGATGGTGAAAGTCCTAATACCTCTCCCGTTGAACGCATCTCAGGTCCAAGTACAGGGTCAACCTCCTGGAACATATTGAATGGGAATGCAGCCTCCTTAACTCCATAATACGGAATATCCTGCTCCTTCAAAGCTGGTACAGGAGATGGTCTGCCAGTAATCTCACTTGTAATGATATCTGTTGCTATAGGCACCATACGAACATTACATACCTTTGATACAAGCGGTACGGTACGAGATGCACGAGGGTTAGCCTCAAGCACATATACCTTTCCCTTCTCTATGGCATACTGCATATTCATAAGTCCCTTAACATGCATTTCCTCAGCAATCTTACGGGTATATTCCTTGATTGTCTTAACATTCTCCTCTGAAATGTGTACAGAAGGAATGATACAAGCAGAATCTCCTGAGTGTACTCCTGCGAGCTCAACATGCTCCATAACCGCCGGAACAAACGCATGTGTTCCATCACTTATAGCGTCCGCCTCGCACTCAAGTGCATTGTTAAGGAATCTGTCTATCAAAATAGGTCTGTCAGGTGTGACACCAACTGCCGCTCTCATGTAATCGCCCATGCTCTCGTCATCATAGACTACCTCCATTCCACGTCCGCCAAGAACATAAGAAGGACGAACCATTACAGGATAGCCGATATTGTTGGCAATAGAAATCGCCTCATCAACTGTTGTCGCCATTCCTGACTCAGGCATAGGAATCTCAAGCTTATCCATCATTTCGCGGAATAAATCTCTATCCTCTGCCAAATCAATAACCGAAGGAGAAGTTCCAAGAATCTTAACCCCATTTTTCTCAAGATCAGCTGCAAGATTAAGTGGAGTCTGTCCACCAAACTGTGCAATAACACCAAGTGGCTTCTCCTTGTTATATATACTGAGTACATCCTCTAATGTAAGCGGTTCGAAATAAAGCTTATCGGATGTATCATAATCCGTTGAAACAGTCTCAGGATTACAGTTTACGATAATTGTCTCAAAGCCAAGCTTCTTAAGTGCCAAAGAAGCATGTACGCAACAATAATCAAATTCAATTCCCTGTCCAATTCTGTTCGGCCCACCGCCAAGTATCATAATCTTCTTGTTATCTGATACAGGATCCTTGTCCTCAGCATTATAGGTTGAGTAATAATAAGCACTATTCTCTGTTCCGGAAACATGAACGCCTTCCCATGCCTCCTCCAAACCAAGTGCAAGTCTCTTATTTCTAACCTCATCCTCTGAAATCTCCAAAAGCTGACTGAGATATTTATCAGAGAAGCCATCCTTCTTCGCCTGAATAAGCAACTCATCATCAGGAAGTCTACCCTTAAACTTAAGGATTTCTTCTTCCTCGTCAACAAGCTCCTTCATCTGGTTGATAAAGTAGTGCTTAACCTTAGTTATCTCAAATATTTCATCGGCCGTTGCACCCTTTCTCAGTGCCTCATACATGATAAAATGACGTTCTGAGGATGGAGTAATAAGCTTCTGAAGTAATTCCTCCTTGGTAAGGGAATTAAAATTCTTTGCATATCCAAGACCATATCTTCCAGTTTCGAGGCTTCGGATTGCCTTCTGGAATGCTTCCTTGTAGGTCTTTCCTATACTCATTACCTCGCCTACAGCACGCATCTGTGTACCAAGCTTGTCCTCAACTCCCTTAAATTTTTCGAATGCCCATCTGGCAAACTTGATTACGACATAATCTCCATCAGGAACATATTTATCCAATGTACCATACTTACCACAAGGAATGTCCTTAAGGGTTAGTCCTGTTGCCAGCATAGCAGATACAAGAGCGATAGGGAAACCTGTCGCCTTTGACGCAAGTGCTGAAGAACGTGAAGTACGTGGGTTAATCTCTATTACAATAATCCTATCTGTAACAGGGTCGTGTGCAAACTGTACATTTGTACCACCAACTACCTGAACCTTATCGACTATCTTATATGCCTGCTCCTGAAGCTTCTTCTGACACTCCTCAGAAATTGTAAGCATAGGTGCCGAACAGAAGGAATCACCGGTGTGAACTCCAAGTGGGTCAATATTTTCAATAAAGCAAACTGTTATCATATTGCCCTCTGAATCACGGACAACCTCCAGCTCAAGCTCCTCCCAGCCAAGGATAGACTCCTCAACAAGAACCTGTCCCACAAGACTCGCCTGGAGACCTCTTGCACATACAACCTTAAGCTCTTCCTTGTTAAATACAAGACCACCGCCTGCACCTCCCATGGTATAGGCCGGTCTTAATACTACCGGATAACCAAGCTTGTCAGCGATACCCAGGGCTTCTTCTACTGAATATGCAACCTCACTTCTAGCCATCTCGATACCCAGTGAATCCATTGTTTTCTTGAACTCTATTCTATCTTCTCCACGCTCAATAGCATCTACCTGAACACCTATAACCTTAACATTATACTTATCAAGTATTCCTGCCTTATAAAGCTCAGAACAAAGATTAAGTCCTGACTGTCCACCA
>JBJENB010000265.1:0-3235 GCA_051879975.1 Wujia sp. | reverse complement strand
CGATCTTGCATAATATCTCCTAAACAATTCTAAAAAATTATATGATACCGGCTTCCTTTAATCTCTCATAAAGACCCGCTGCATCAATTCCGAGCCGTTGTCTCAACAGCTTCACATCTCCCTGCTCCACCGAGCCTTTTCGTATAGAACCATCAATATGCGTTATATGACCTTCAAATGTAGTATGATCAGCTATTGCAGACATCAATCTTTCTCCGTAACCCCCTATAGATATATTTTCTTCCAAGGTTACAATTGTATCGCAGTTTTTTAATATTTTATGAACCATACTCCAGTCTATGCCGGTAATAAACCTGACATTTATCAGATAAGGCGATAACCCATCTGATACAAGCAGCTCGTATAGCTTATTTGCCTCCTCAATCATATGTCCACAGGAAAGAATTGCAACTCTGCTTCCCTCGTGAATGATTTCACTTTTCCCGTATTCAATAGGGGCATTGTACTCCTTAAGTCCCTCAAAGCTACAGCCTCTGGAATACTTAATTGCAATAGGACCGTCGAAGGTAACTGCAAAATCCATCATGGCTCTCAATTCATCTGCATTTTTAGGAGCAATAACCGTCATATTTGGAAGATGAGAAAGATATGATGAATCGTATATACCCTGATGTGTTTCTCCGTCCTGTCCTACCAAGCCTGACCTGTCAACAGCAAAAATTACATGCAGCTTCTGCAAACAAACATCATGAAATATCTGATCATAAGCTCTTTGCAAAAAAGAGGAGTAAATTGCCACCACAGGTGTCATTCCTGCTGCTGCAAGTCCCGCTGCGAAGGTTACCGCATGCTGCTCTGCAATACCAACATCAAAGCATCTGTCCGGAAATCTGGCTGCAAATTTATCCAAACCTGTACCCTTAGCCATAGCAGCAGTTATCGTTATAATTTTTTCATTTTTTTCTCCCAATTTAATTAAGTGCTTGGAAAATACTTCTGTATTGGTAGGTAGCTTCTTTGAACCCACTGTTTTTCCTGTCTTTGAGTCAAAACACCCTATTCCATGATAATAATCCGGGCGTTTCTCAGCATATCCATATCCCTTACCCTTCTTTGTTTTCACATGTATTATAATCGGTTTATTCAGCTTAAACGCCTTATCAAAGGTTGACATCATAGTGTTAATATCATGTCCGTCAATGGGCCCTACATAAGTAATTCCAAGCTGTTCGAAAAACATTCCCGGAACGAAGAGCTGTTTTATGGTATCCTTTGATTTTTTAAGAGTTCTTGCAACCTTCTCGCCTGCCTTAGTGGTAAGGAGACTGTTTTCCACACCGGATTTTAAATCGTTATATGCCGAGCCTACCCTTATGCCATTCAAATATTTTGACAACCCACCAACATTTTTGTCTATAGACATATCATTATCATTTAATATAATTACCAGACCTGTCTTAAGCTGTGCAAGGGAATTCATCGCCTCATACGCCATTCCTCCGGTTAAGGAACCATCACCTATAACTGCAGCTACCCTTTCATTTCCATGATTTCTGTCTCTGGCGACGGCAAATCCCATGGCTGCAGATATACTTGTAGAGCTATGTCCAGTGTTAAATGCGTCACAATCACTTTCACATCTCTTTGGGAAACCGCTCATACCATCAAGCTCCCTCAGACTGTCAAAGCCATCTCTTCTTCCTGTAAGCAGCTTATGCGTATAGGATTGATGACCCACGTCAAAAATAAGCTTGTCCTCAGGAAAATTCATACATAGATGCAATGCCATGGTAAGCTCAACAGAACCGAGATTGGATGCCAGGTGTCCACCCTTTCTACTTACCTTTTCCACTAAAAATTCTCTAATTTCCTCTGCAAGTATGGGGTAATCCTTTTTGTTAAGCTTCTTTATATCATTTTCCTTTTTAATTAAATCCAAAATCATATTATCTGTCTCTGTTAATTAGTTTGTTAACAAGCTCCATTAGTTCTTTTTCGGCCTCCTCATCAACTACAGATAGGCCATTTATAATATTATTGGCTCTGTCTGACTGTTCCATAACATATTGATGAGCCTTATCGATGCCATAAATTGTTACATAGGTATATTTATCATTCTTTTCATCACTTAACACAGCTTTTCCCAGCTTTGTCTCATCCCCAATAACATCCAGAATATCATCCTGAACCTGAAATGCCATACCTATTGCTCTGGCAGCCTGTTCCAGTTTTTTCACAGACTCTTCATCTGCTCCCGCCAGCAATGCACCTGTCATCATGGCACATTCGATAAGAGCTGATGTTTTATTCGCATAAATATACTCCAGTTCTTCATCCGTTATCCTCTTACCGGACATAACTACATCCAAAGTCTGTCCCCCAATCATACCATATATACCCGGCTTTGACGCAAGAAGACAAAAAGCCTTTTCTACCCGGATATCACCGGGTGATATGGTAAATGCCTTTGCCGCAGTTTCATAGGCATAGTTTAAAAGACCGTCCCCTGCTAATATTGCTATATCCTCACCGAATCTCATATGACAGGTTGGGATACCTCTTCTCAGCTCATCATTATCCAAAGCCGGTAAATCATCATGTATAAGTGAATAGGTGTGAATCATTTCAATTGCAGACATAAACGGACCCACTAAGTTCACATTTCCATTTTCTCCGGCAAACATATCATAACAAAGCTTCATCATCAGTGGACGAATTCTTTTTCCCCCGGCTCTGTAGGAATAATTCATTGCCTCCAATACCGGTCTGTTAAATCCCTCACACACCGGAAGATATTGATATATTATTTTTTCTATATCCTCTGTACTATAGCTCATTTAATATTTTTATCTCCTTCTCAACACCCTCAAGATTATCCTTACAGGCAGCCACGAGCTTAACGCCCTCAGAATAGAGCTCTAAGGAATCCTTCAAACTTACTTCCGGATTATCCAGTCCTGTTGCAATTTCTTCCAGACGCTTAAACGCCTCTTCAACTATAAATTCATTTTTATTATTTTTCTTAGCTGTTGTACCCAACTTTATATCCTCCAGCCTATTTTGCACTAATATTTTTTACGGTAGCATCTATTATACCGTCATGGAGTGTTATCCTTATTTCATCTCCCTTATTAACGGAATTAACTGATGTTACTGCTCCTATATCTCCTTCAATATAGCCAAATCCATTTACTAATCTTGCCGTCGGAGATAATCCATCTATTTTTGCCGTTAACAATTCCAACCTATGCTTACAATTGGCAAATTTATAATC
>JBJENB010000264.1:0-3246 GCA_051879975.1 Wujia sp. | reverse complement strand
ACAGTGGAAGTAGAGATTCATGTAGGAATAGAGAGTGATACAACTTCTGGAGAGTTCAAAATAGATGATTGGACTGGGTATCCTGATGGACTTCCAAAACCAGAAGGACCATTTAGGGTATTAGAAGGTGATGAATATAATGCAGCGAGAAATCTGGCAAATAAAACAAATACAAAAATATTCACAAAAATAGACCTGATTTAAAGGGAACACAGATTCATGAAGTTCATCCTGTAAAGTTTGGTGGTAGTCCTACAGACATTGATAATAAGATTGCATTATCACCGAAAGAACACGCAAAATATACAACGTTTTGGAATAAGAAACTTAAAGAAATTAAAGGAGGAAGTAAGTAAATGACCGAGAAAATGAGAGAAAAATTGATAGAATTTAATAAGACAAATTCAGATGATATTTTTTCAAGCAATAAGTATAGAAAATTTGAAAAATATATAAATGAATGTATAAGTGGTGAAGGTATGATTGGTGAAAATTCATATTTGATTTTGTGGGAAAAAAGTGATATTGAGGAATTGAATGATGATTATGAAGTTAATGAGTTTTTAACTAATAGCATACTTATTGGCTCTGACGGTGGAGACATTGCATATGGAATTAATGAAGAAGGAAAATTTTTTTCAGTTCCATTTATTGGAATGGATGATGATGAAGTAGCGCTAATGGGAAATAATTTTGAAGAGTTTATTGAAAAACTATTTGGTTTATAAATAGAGTTTGATTATGGTTAGACTCAAAAAGTTTCACACTTTTGCAATTTATTTCTTTGGAGTAAGAAAGCCATAATAGCCAAATATAATCTATTTATTTAGCTATTATGGCTTTTTTAATTACATATCGATTGTCGGAACATCTTCCTCATTATTCGAAGCTTCTTCATCGGTAGCCTCATCATCGGACGATTCCTCTGAATCACCAGCGGTATGCTCTGCATCTAAGGATACATAATCTCTGGTTGTGTCAGCCTCAGCCTCCTCAAAAAAGATTTCATCATCATCAACGATGTCTTCCTCGTTCTCAACATCAGACTTTGGAAGCTTTTCAATTATGGTATTCTTAACCTTGTCAAGCTTACCGTCCACATCATACTCCTGATAGAATTTGCTCTGTTTTATTTTATCCTTGAATAAATAGCAAACTCCAGTAACAGTAGCTGCAGCCACAGTAAATTTTACAACACCCTTAAATAATTTGCCCATTATACATTCTCCTTTACTATTATTTTTCCTCAATTAGTAAAATATATTCTAATACATGCAATCTTAAAAATCAATACATTATCCTGCTTTTGGGTATTGGAATATATGGATTTTATATTTGATATCAACTGGTAATTATGCTATTCTTATAATACTCTTTGATTGATTATGATTAATAGAGGGTATAATATTATGAAATGAAATAAGGAAAGCGAATAATATGATAAATGATACTGTTAGAGATGAAATATTATCCTTTAGGGATGAATACATTAAGAGGCAAAGAGACCTGGAAAAAGGGTATTCAAGGATGTCTGCCTACAGGGCTTTGACCTTTTTGGCAGGACTTTGTCTCTTACTCATAGGAATATCCGATGGTGTGACTGTAGCAGGGATAGGAGGAATTCTATTACTGCTCATTTTTGTTGTATTGATTAAGCTTCACAGTGACATTGCTAATGAATTGGAATCGGTACAGTGTAAGCTTCTATCAGTTGAAAATTACATTTTACGATATGGTGAAAAATGGAGAGAGATTGAGGATGACGGAGCAGATTTTCTTACAAAGGATATGACAATTGCCAGAGATATTGACTTACTTGGCAAATCCTCATTATATCAGCTAATCAATGTGTGTCATACCGATGCCGGAAGAAAATTACTTGTCCATAATCTGGTTCGTATGGAATATGTGACTGACCCGGAGGATACAAGGGCTGCCATTGATGAACTATTGTCTGATACTGAGGGAGCGATTGAATATGAGGCTGTGGGAATAGAGCTTGCAAAACACAGAAAAAAGTTTAACTATTCAGATTTTATTGAATACTGTGCTTCATCAGAGATAATAAAAATGCCGATGTTAGCCAGACTTTTTAGCATTGCGTTGCCGGTGGTAGAAATACTCCTTATTGTGCTTGGATTTGCAGGGATAATCAGCCCGGCCTTTGGACTAATTGGTTTTTTGGTTCTGCTTAGCTATTCTGAGCTGACGAAGACCGTTACACTGGGAATCATTTCACCTGTTTGCAACATAAGTCCTCTTGTGGAAAATTACCTTCAATTATTGCATCAGATTGGTGACAAGGAATATCATTCCAAGAAGCTTACAGGACTTAAAAGCAGGGCATGCGGTGCACTTATGGCCTTTGGAAAGCTCAACATACTGAGTCAGGCCTATAATATATCCTATAATCCATTTTTGTATATAGTGATGAACGGACTGTTTTTGTGGAATTACAGGCTTGCAGAGTTGGCGCTGAGATGGAAAAAATGTTATGCCGAGAATGCCGCTGACTGCTTTGGTTTAGTAGGAGAAATGGAATATTTGCAGAGTCTTACTGTATTGGCGAGGATACGTAAAACCTGTTGGGCGTATATAGATTGCAAACAGCACAATACAGTATCCCTTAAGGGTGAAGAACTGTATCATCCGTTAATTTCACCTGACAGAGTGGTTGCAAACAGTGCAGAGATTAATGGTGGAATTACCATAATCACCGGTTCAAATATGTCGGGTAAAACCACATTCTTAAGAACACTTGCCATCAATCTTATTCTTGCATATATAGGCGCACCAATATGTGGTAAAAGTTTTAGAGCTGACTATATGAGGTTATTTACCTCCATGAGAGTAATGGATGATGTGGCGGGAGGAATATCAACCTTCTATGCGGAAATTCTTAGAATAAAAGAAATGGCAGAATATAGAAATTATGATGAACCTATGTTATGTCTTATTGATGAGATATTTAAGGGTACGAATTCAGCAGATAGAATTGTTGGAGCACAGGAGGCAATAAAAAGACTGTCAGGTGATAAATGCATGGTGGTTGTATCAACTCATGATTTTGAGTTGTGCGCACTTCAGGATGAAAGAGGGAAAGCAGCCGTTAATTTTCATTTTGAAGAGTTCTATGAGGATGAAAAGCTACAATTTGATTACAGGATTAAGGAAGGAAGATGTACTACAACAAATGCCAGGGCTATCCTTAGAATGGCGGGATTTGATGTTTAACACTATGGTTAA
>JBJENB010000263.1:0-3278 GCA_051879975.1 Wujia sp. | reverse complement strand
AAACGCAGACAGTATTCTTAAATGCTCCTGCACATAATCAAACTGACTTCTTTCAAACACTGCAGGTGCCATATACTGATATGCAATACCTTCATAGGAAAGAATTGCCGGTGTCAACCCGGAAAACAGGTCCATTTGTTCTAATCTTTCAAAATTCTGTTGTGCAATCCTGTCATTACATTTCCACAGCTTCTGCAAATCCTCATGAGTCTGGTTACGAAGCCATAATAAGATTTCTTTCGTCTGATTAACATATTCCGGAATATCTAACGGAGCTATGGTATCTAAATTCTCATTCATCTTTTTTGCAGGTGACAAAATAATACGCATTATGATAACTCCCTCAGCATATTTTCAGGGTCCTCAGCTGCCTTCACCTTATCATTTGCCTTGATAATAATTCCCTCTTCGTCAATCAAATACGTTGTACGAACTACACCCATGGATACCTTACCGTAGTTTTTCTTTTCCTTCCACACATCATAGGCCTCTATAACCTTGCGCTCAGTATCTGCAAGTATTTTGAATGACAGATTCTGTTTTTCCTCAAAACGCTTGTGAGATGTAACCGAATCCTTACTAACTCCAAGCACAACAGCTCCCTTTTCCAAAAAAAGCGGATATCTGTCTGAAAAACCACATGCCTGCTTAGTACATCCCGGTGTATTATCCTTCGGATAAAAATATAAAATTACCTTCTTGCCCCTGTAATCGGACAATTTATGCATCTCCCCATTCTGATCCGGCAGTTCAAAATCCGGTGCTTTTGTTCCTACTTCTAACATTTTCTGTACCTCCGTTTTGTTCAAATTCATTAATCTCTATTTCATGCAATATCTTACTCGTTTTTCAAATATTCATCAACAACATTCTCTCTGAAAAATAATAACAATGTACAGAGTGCACGGCTATTCGCTATTTTTCTAATTACATTTTATTAAGCAAAGAGGCTGTGAAATTCACAGCCTCTGACTTTCCTAAATATGTTTTAATTAATATCATATCTATTTGCAAAGCTCGGCAACAACCTGATTAATAACCTTTCCATCAGCCTTACCCTTAAGCTCCGCCATAACTGCTTTCATTATCTGTCCTTTATTCTTAGTAGCAATTACATCAGCATATTTCTCCTGAAGTATAGCTCGAATCTCATCCTCTGAAAGCATCTTTGGTGCAAACTCCGACATAACCGCCAGTCTGTTCTCATACGAGGTTTTTAACTCCACTCGGTCTGCAGGGCATGTATCTATCTGCTCTTTAACACTCTTTATCTCCTTCATTATAGCCTGATCGACCATCTCATCAGGAATATCTTCTCTACATCCTGCATCAATTGCCAGCTTTTTTGCAGCTGATACCAGAACGGATATAGACTCCTTTCTCTCCTTATCCTTTGCCTTCATTGCATCAATCATTGCTTTTTGCAATACTGAAAACTGCATATCAATTACCTCCATTACTACATAATTCTTTATCCTGTAATTTTTTTTCAAAGACATGATAATAACAATTCAATTCAAAGTCATCTGCAATCACTATGTCTTTTGGCATCAAATCTCGTAGCGATTTTTCAACATCTTCAGTTATTTTTGCCTCTCTGATAAATGTTAATCCGTTAATATCCAAAAATTTCTTCGTTTCATTCAATGCCTCGACAACTTCATTTAATTCAGCAATAAATTCAATATTATAACGAGATTCAGCCTCCCAGCTCTCTAATTTATAGCTATTTGCCGCAATCCAATCAGTTATAATTACAGCAGAACCATTATCACGCGACATTCTTATTAGCTTTTCAACTTTATGTGTTTGTGGTACCGTAACACCCTTGCATTCTAAAAAAGCCTTCAAGGTCTTTTCAATGCACTGCTGTATATTATAAGCAACATCCCTGATGAACATTTCATCATTATATGCATGCTTTAATGCTTTATCGGCCATGTCCCAACTATGGAAAGCTAATTTAAATGAATTAATAGCACACATATTATTCCTCCTTACAATATACAAGAACTCCGGTATTTTGTATTTCTTTGAGCAGCTTTTCATCAGCCCGCCACCCAAAAATTACGTCAACATCACTATCAATTTTATCGGATATATCAAAATCAAATGTCTTTGTTTTTTTCTCAACCAGTATATCCAAATCAGAAAATGAATTACAATCAAATCTCACCGCACTACCAAATACAACAACAGCCTCAATGTCACTGGTTTCTTCTGCATACTTTACAATTTGTAAAACATCCTTCTGCTTCAAGGGGTGTATGTGATTTATATTTTTAAAGTTCTCGTTTATTACAACTTCAAAATCCCACAGTTTATCTTTACTATTTAACTGCAATTAATCACCACCTCTTTTAACAATTTTCCATTATTATAGCATCTAATGTCCTTATTGCAAACACAAATTAAGACTACAACAGCGCATAATTCCACTCTGCTAGTCTAATTAGTGCTCTGCCAACTCCTTTTTGTCTTTCAGATTGTTTGATATAGACAGTTACCTCTACTGACCAATCATAGGCTCTTCTTCCCTTAAAAGATGATGCATAGGCATATCCAACTATTTCACCATTTTTTACAGCCTTCAAGTATGGCAGACGAGAAGAAATACTTTCTATACGTCTTTGAAATTCAGCTTCTGATGGAACTTCATACTCAAATGAGACTGCTGTATTTCTAACATAAGGGGCATATATCGCCAATAATTCTTCGGAATCTTCTTTATTTACCGCCATTATTTCCATGATGTATCTCTCCCCATCTATTGCAATTCTTCAATAAGAGCCTCCAATCCGCCATCCTTGTAGATTTGCTTGTAGTACTCGACCTCATCTCTTATCATCTCGTCTATAACCTTCATCCCCAGTAATTCCACAGGTGCCTTATCATCTGTCATTATCAAATCACCAGGTACATATTCATTTAGCTCGGAGGAAACCTTGGACATCATTGTTCTCAGTTCTTCATTGTTTTCCAAATCCATATTATCTCTGAAGGTATCTATCATATTCACATTATTTGAAGCAAATAATTCCCTGTTTGTATTTCCGGTAACATCCGCCGTATAAACAACGGGAAACACATTTGATATGGTATCAGCCAAATACTGATTGATGCTTCCCTCCTCAGAACCTCTCATATTCATATTTACAACCATTACTCCGTCATCTGTAAGATGCTCATTCACAAGCTCAAAAAATTCCACGGAAGACATTTGAAAGGGTATCGTAATATCCTGATAAGCATCTACCATTATTACATCATATTTCTCA
>JBJENB010000262.1:0-3280 GCA_051879975.1 Wujia sp. | reverse complement strand
GAGGATTTGTACATGAAAATTATTTTTTGTCGTTGGGGAAGCATATGTGAGAACGGTATGCTTGATGCACTTAAAAGACTCGGTCATGAGGTAATAATAATAAACGAAAGATACAATGAGCCAGATTATGACAAGGATTACATCCTGAAACTAGCAGAGGTTATACAGAACAACCGTGATGCAGCCTGTGTCATGTCCGTCAATTTTATTCCGGTCATCTCCCGGGCAAGCAAGCCATTTAAGCTTCCTTATATATCATTGACAGTGGATTGTCCTTGTTCGACGTTATATTCCAATACATTGGCATACCCTCACAACCGTGTATTCGTCTTTGATAAGCTTCAATACGACAAATTTAGATATATTAATCCTAACTGTATTTTCCATACACCTTTAGCAACAGACATAGAAAGTTGGGATAGGATACAGCTTTCACCTGAAGACCATAAACGCTATGACTGTGATGTGTCCTTTGTGGGTTCTTTGTATCAAGAAATGTGCCTCTACAACCGAATAGAGAACAAACTTCCTGAATACACTCAGGGCTTCGTAGAGGGGCTGATTGCAGCACAACAAAATGTATATGGATATAATTTTATTGAGGATTCCATTTCTGACGAGTGGGCAGAGCAATTCAGAATAGACGCAGGACTCAGCTCCGTTGCAGATGACTACATAAATGACCTAAAAGGGATTATTGCTGATGTCTATATCGGTTACAAATGTACTGAACAGGAGAGAATAAACACATTAAATCAGGTAAGCCAGCACTTTTCCACTGATTTGTACACCCAGTCTGATACATCTTCACTCTCAAATATACATAATAAAGGCCCCGCTGATTCCCTGACTATGATGCCAAAAATATTTAAATGCAGCAAGATAAATCTCAATATAACCAACAAGGCAATCAAATCCGGGCTCTCACAACGTATCTTTGATGTAATGGGCTGTGGTGGCTTCCTTATCACAAACTATCAGCCGGAGGTGCTTGATTTGTTTGTACCTGATGAAGAAATAGTTATGTACGAAAGCCTTGAGGATTTAATTGACAAAATAGGATATTATCTCATTCATGAAGAGGAGAGAAATAGAATTGCAGTAAATGGCTATAGAAAAGTTAAAGAGAACTTCACCTATGATAAATTGTGCAAAGCTCTCTTAAGTGTAATTTAATAAATTCTCGCTATTATCTGGGATTCATAGGCTGGATCATCAATATCTTCAACCATGTCCCCACCTGCCACCTCATTGTTATATTTATGCTTAACTTCTGTCTTTTTTCCTTTACCGGCTAGCATCCACTCATATTCCATATCAATATGACCAATGTCCAACGCCTGAAAACCAACACATGCTAAGTCATATGCAAGCACAGTTGCAGTTGCTCCCATAGCAATCAAAACAAGTCTTTCCTTATCCTGTTTCAGCACTTCCGCCAATATGTCATCATATCTGTCAAATGCATGCTCCGCTGGTCCAAGGATTCTGATTATACTGTCCGCATTGTCAAATAAATCATTTCCAACACCCATCCTCGTCTTCTCACCTTCGACAATTAGCAGCTTTCTTCCATCCCAAATCTTCTTAAGCTTTTCGAAACGTTTTTTAGGTGCATCCGTATTATTGTCCCTATAACTAGCATAAGGTCTTGTGAGATAGGTATCATAATAAGTTCTATTCATATCTAAAAGCTCATAATGCTGCTTTCTGACTTCTTCAGTCATATATGCCCTTATATTATATCTGCATTCATCATTGTATTTAGACAAATCCCCGTAGGTATCTGCAATACATATAAGAACATTGTCTTTATTCGATTTCAAAACCTCTTTTAGTCGCTCACTAAGCTGCTCATCTGCATGCTGGAATTTTTGTCGATTCACACCCGCTATAACAGCAAACTCGCCATCTCCAAATCTGGACATTGACATTCCTTCGTTAAGGATTCTATCTATTGCCTTATCTCCTGATTCAACTATTGGATATAAAGGGATACTTTCATCAGCCAAAAACTCATACCTCAAATTGTTTATTGAACTGTTCATGGCCACCTGATTTACCGAGAGCTGCACCATCCTATCGGCCAACTGTTCTATCCCCTTATTACAATTTGAAACACTTTTTGCAAGCTTAGAAAACATATCTTTTTGAGTATTATTAATACCCTTATCTCGTATTTCGCCCTGTGTTTTGACCATTGATTTAACTTTTATCTCATTGAAAATCGGCAAATCCACTGAAGATATTATCGGTAATCCAAACAGCTCAGCCATATCCATGTATTGAACATTTTCGATGCTTCTATTCGTAATATATCCGTCAACCTGACCAAATAATCCTCTCTTATCATCTAGCTTGCCAATGTATAAATTAATGTAGCAGTTTACACTTTCATAACCCGCAAAAATCTTGTTCAATACATTCAGTTTGTCCTCAAGCAGTTCATCTTCCTCAATATATAAAAGTAACTCATAATTAGTTTCTGCATAAGCTCTTGCAAATGCATCTATAACTTTGGGATATGTAGGATACTGCTGTTCAAAATCAGGTATATACAGAAGAATCTTCTCTTCCCCTAAATTGCTTTTTTTTACAGGACAAATCTGTGCTGGTATTATAGAGGAGAGCTCGCTCTTTGCAGCATCGATATACTTTGAAATAAAAGCATCTATGTCTCCATATAAGTCATCAGAATTTGCAACAACCCTATCAGTGTCCCAATTCCACCATCTAATTAAGTTAAGTGCCTCTATCTGAGATTCGCTAAATCTGTATCCTATTATCTTTGCAGGATTTCCTGCAACTATAGCATATGCCGGAACATCATTAGAAACAACTGCATTTGCAGCAACAACGGCACCATTACCAATGGTAACACCACTTATTATAGTTGAATCATTACCAATCCAACAATCATTCATAATCACAATTTGACCCTTACGCTTTAAGCTCTCTGGTCTCTTATATCCAACTCCGCTTATTCGTCCCATACATACACGCTTATAATCATGATTTAAATCGATTATAAAATGTACATTTGCTCCAACAGAACAATATCTACCAATGTGAAGATTATATACTAGTTTCTCGTCAAGAGCACTAAATATGGAGGCACCTTCAATATAACTATCACGCCCCAGTATCAGAATAGGAAAACTCTTTCCCTCTTTCAACACATCTTTTGTGCTTACATTGTCATATGTATTTGTATACTCTGGAACCCCTATATTAAATATCATATCAGACCTCCATATTCATATATGCATATATTAGATCG
>JBJENB010000261.1:0-13440 GCA_051879975.1 Wujia sp. | reverse complement strand
AAAACAAATCTTGCCACCAGAACACCTAAAATGCATATTCCAACAAACGCCATTATGGCTATATGTTCTTTCAACCACTTATTTTTATAAAATTCTATCTTATCTTTTAGTGTAAAGCTGCTATTCTTTATGGCTTGTGTTAAATTATTTTCTGCCGCTAGTTTATATTCTTCATCGGAAAGTCTCTTTCCGCTTAAAATTTCATTAATGCTTACATGAAACATTTCGCTTATAGAAAGAAGGACATCCGCAGGTGGTAAATATGTTCCGGTTTCCCAACGAGATACTGTCTTATTCGTTACACCTACTTTATCTCCAAATTGTTCTTGGGTTAGTCCTTTCTCTTTTCTTAGTTCTGCTATGAATTTTCCTATTTGTATTAAATCCATTGTATCACCTCCGAAAAAAACATAGCAAATTAAAGCTTTTTTGTCTTTACCATAAACAGCGAATTGATGTACATACGCCGAATGCAAATTTCGTGTCGGTACGAATCTGCACTCGGTTCATCATAATTCGTTTAAATCTTCATATACCGGAACATCTCAGTCTTTCCTGTTATATGTATAACCTGCTAAAGTACCAACCATTCCTCCCACAATATGAGCCATATTTGAAATATTATCCTGAATAGCGATTCCCTCATAAATCTGCTGACCAATATATATTACTGCAACCAAAATAAAGGTAACCGGTATCTCACCATTCTTAAATCCGGCAAAGGACGTCAATAAGATAAAGGCAAATACAACTCCACTTGCACCGCATAATGCTATATTAGCAAAGAAAATGTAGTTGATTAAAGCTGTTATTACAGCCGTTAAAGCAATGACCTCCAGAATGTTTTTCTTACCATACTTTTCTTCAAGCATGGGACCTAACAACAGTAAATAGGATGCATTTCCCACAAAATGAGCCCAATTGGCATGACCAAAGATATGTGTAAAGAATCTTACATAGGTCATAACGTTTTTCAGCGATGAATGATAGGTCATAAACAGGGCCTCATTACTTGCACCTGCGGTTATGTAATTCAATAACGTCGCTATAAAACAGATGAACACAAATGATAGTATTACTGGTGAATTAAATGTTATCTTCAGTTTTTTCTTCATTCATTTCCCCCATTTGATTTATATTTACTGTCGGAACCATCCACTGTCATTCCCCTACCAGTTTTACCACTGTCATATCATGGTGTACCGCAACCAAAATTAGTATCCTATCGCTTCTTCCTGATTGCAATATTCAATTTTTAACCATTTTCCTTCGTGAATAGCCCTAAAAATATCATGATAAATTTTTTTCATACTTGTATATCAAAAATCATCTAATTTGCTTTCTATAATTTTAAAGTGTTACACTATGAAATATACCCCTTATTTCCTTTTTTTTCAAGCAAAAATAAGATAATTGATACACTTTCTAAGAGAAATATACATGTTACTGCTAACGAGAAGCTTTATGGATTATTTTGGTCAATTATCTCTGCCAGCTTACGTCTCTGTCTTCTCTCGTGCTCCAGGTTCTTTTGAATCTCATCCATTCTTCTAAAGATGTCTGCAATGGCATCCTCCTCACCCTGTGGTCTAGGCGGCTCTTCCTGAGAAATTCTTGCCTTAATATCCTTTGCAAAAATCTTTCCAAAAATAAATCTAACCACCGGCTGGATAAAGAAAATCTGAGTAAAAAATGCAAACGGGAAATTAAAGCATACCAGCTTTAACCAATTAGCAAGTAATGTAAATATATTAAAATCAGAATAGTATGGATAGTAAAACCATGCGGCCAAAAAGCTCATAGCAGGACACATAACAATAACAGTACAGCAAATTATTACTGTCTCAAAAATCATAGGATGATTTCTTCTCGGATCAAACATTTTACAAGCCATCTTAAATGACAGAGGGCTTCCAAGTACACATTCTAATGCATACGCAAAGAAAAATTCAATCAATATAACAGCCCATATAGGTAGCATCTTCCCAAACATATAGACTCCACCCTGAGCATTAATTGCATGAATTACGCTATCGGCTCCTGTTACCTGTAGCAATGTGCTGCCATTTACAACAAAAAGGCTGTAAAATACATAGGCATGTACTGTGATTAAAACTGTAAGGAAGGCAAACACCATCCTTTGAAATTCATTTCTTGGCATATTTTTTTCTCCTTTTTTTCACAAAAAAACACATGTAAGCATTAGCACAATCCAAATTTCGAATATACTTAATCCTTCAATAATTAAATATTTACCGTAATCAGATTTACGTGCCAAGCACTACATGTGTCGTTTCTGTTATTTATTTTTTCAAATACTACCACTTTTTTAAATAAAAAATCAAGATTTTTTTATATTGAATTAAGCTCCTATTATTTCAAATCTTCCATAAGCACATCAAATATTTCCTTCGCAACCGCCAGCTTATACGCAAGCCTTGTAGTCTGTGGCTCAAGCTCTACATAATATGACTGTACAGCTCCATCTATAACTATTGCAAAGTAAACCTGCCCCGGAACAGAGAAATCAGGATTTGCAGGATCAGTATTTCCCATTGTTCCTGTCACGCCAATTCCGATATCTGCATTATAGGCTTCTGCACATGCCTTCGCCATGGCTTCCGCTGTTTCTCTTGAATATACTGAATATTTTTCGATAGTCTCCGCCGGAACTCCCTGCATGAGCTTCGCCTCGTTGCAATAGGTAATAAAAGCCCCCTTAAAAATGGCTGAAGCTCCCTCCGTATCTGTTATCAGTGAAGCAATCTGACCCGAGGTTGCGCTCTCCATTGTAGTAATTGTCAGTTGTCTCTGTATAAGCAATTCGGTAAGCTTCCTGTAATCATTTCTGATTTCGGCTTCAATATATTCTCTTCCCAAATCATTTTCCTCCTAAAATAATCCATACTCATTTATATCCGTTTACTATAATCTCGTAAATGCCATTCTTCAAAGGTCTCCTTTGCTGCTGCCTCCCAACAGCCTGCTTTCACCCGTCAGATAATCAATCTCTATTCCCGGTTGTACATTATAGCAATACACGCAAAAGCATATTCCTTCTCCCTTATCCTCTACAGAATATGCCTCAATTAATACACCTCTGGCAACCAGTTCCTCATCCCGAAAATCCGGGGTTACCCTATAAAGCACGTGATTGCCTGTGTCGTCCACATATCTTGCTACCTTTTCCTCCCAGGGCAGCATACCGGTTGCATTCATGTATCTGGTTCCTGTGATCAGATTCTTCTCATTTGCATTCTCCCCCGCAAGACAAAAAGCTATAAGATGACACCTGTTATATAGATAAGGAGGGTCAGAGTCAACCAAGCCCTCATACTTTTTCTGAACCCAGCCTGTTGGTTTAACCTCACCAATTTGCCCCCTGGGTTCCGTCGGCATCAATTCCGGACACACATTGGCATAGGCAAACTGACATCTTCCCAATGAATCCAGCTCACTGTAGTATTCAAAGGTATCTGTATTCTTCTCCTCCTCTGTAAAAAAAGGAACGCCGCCATTTATTTCCACATAAGAACTGTCCGTATACTCAGGTATTATTATTTCATCCGGATTAACAGACGAATACCCGATTAAAGAATCTGCTCTATTATTTCCATCGGCATTATCCTTGGTATTATCATCGCCTGTTATTCTATAGTAAATATTTACACCTACCAACCCAATTACAATCAGTGTAAGCAAAAATGCAAATACTTTTGTTTTCTTTTTCCGTTTTTTCTTTTCACGAAGTCTGCTATCTGTTTCAGGCGTCATAAATTTCCTCCATGATATAATTTGAAATTACTGTTATATTTATCTGTTAATTTCTCTGTTATAAAACGGGTATTACCATCTCTGATAATACCCGTTATTTCATCTATCCATTAGATGATTTCATACTGTAGCAGCTCATATTTGAGCCTGCTTCCCACCTGTATTTCCGCCGGAAGCAAGGCTCTTGCCACAAGCTTTAAATCATCCACTTCCTCATCTGTTCTCTGAAGGTTTGCATAGTCGCCGTCCAGGCTGACAACCTCATAGTACCATGTTTCCATAATTTGTTACCTTATATTACTATGCCTTTACATAGAGATTTCTCTTATCGACAACTCTTACAGCCTTACCCTCGCTTCTTACGATAGTCTTAGGGTCAACCACCTTAACATCTACCTTGATACCAAGCATTGACTTAAGACCTGCAACGATTTCCTTCTGACGCTGCTCAACAGTCTTGTCATTAGCCTCAACCATCTCAGGAGTCAGCTCAACCTGTACCTCAATTGTATCATTGGCACCAATTCTGTCTACCACTATCTGATAGTTAGCCTGAAAGCCCTGCTTAAGAAGGACTGCCTCAATCTGTGAAGGCCAAACATTTACACCCTTTACAACCATCATATCATCACTACGTCCCATTGGCTTGGTCATTCTTACATGGGTACGTCCACATGAACATTTCTCACGAGAGAGGCGACAAAGATCTCTTGTACGATAACGCATAAGCGGAAATGCCTTCTTAGTGATACAGGTAAATACAAGCTCACCAATCTCACCCTCCGGTAATACCTCACCGGTCTCAGGGTTAATAATCTCAGTTATGAAATGATCCTCCTGAATATGCATACCTCTCTGCTCCTCACATTCAAAGGAAACACCAGGTCCTGAGATTTCTGTTAAGCCATAAATATCATAAGCCTTAATTCCGAGAAGCTCCTCAATGTTGTGGCGCATTTCCTCTGTCCATGGCTCAGCTCCAAATATTCCCGCCTTAAGCTTAATCTGATCCTTCAGACCTTTCTCCTTAATTGTCTCACCAAGATTTAATGCATAAGAAGGTGTACAGCATAAAATAGTTGAACCCAAATCTGTCATAAACTGAAGCTGACGCTCAGTATTACCTGAGGACATTGGGAGTGTAAGACATCCGACCTTGTGGGAACCACCATTGAGACCCGGACCTCCTGTAAATAATCCATATCCGTAGCATACATGACATACATCCTCTTCACTACCACCTACAGCTACTATAGCTCTGGCACAGCAATCCTCCCAAACCTCAATATCCTCCTGGGTATAAAAAGCAACTACACGACGTCCGGTAGTTCCACTTGTAGACTGTATACGAACACAGTCCTTGAGAGGTACACCAACTAATCCATAAGGATATTGGTCACGAAGGTCATCCTTAGTAATGAACGGAAGCTTATGTAAATCATCGATGCTCTTGATATCCTCAGGCTTCAACCCCGCCTCATCCATCTTATTTCTATAAAACTCCACATTCGCATATACATGCTTTACCTGTTCTGCTAATCTCTCGCTCTGCAATGCCTGAAGCTGTTCTAATGGCATTGTCTCAATTTCAGGTTGATAATACTTTCTGTTACCCATTTTCTTCTCCTTATATTTGATATTTATTCCCCTAAGCCCAAGGCAAATGCCTTGAGATTTAGTTCTACAAACTTCTCAGGAACACACTCACGAATAGCCTGCTCCCATTTGTCCCTTGATATGTCAAAGTATTTTGACAAACGACCCATCAGTACAAGATTTACAGCCTTGGCTGAACCGGCTTCCTGGGCAAGAGACAGACAATCCATTGCATCTACCTGTATGCCAAGTGCCTCCATTTTCTCAATTAGTTTTTCAGGATAAGCAACAGCACCTGTTATAACAGGCATCGGGTCTATCTCCTGTGTGTTCACTACCACGCGACCTCCCTCGCGAAGATATTCTATGTATCTTGCTGCTTCAAGCTTCTCAAAGGAAACGATAAAATCAGCCTCTCCCTTATCAATAATCGGTGAATAAACCTTGTCACCAAAACGGACATAGGTTACAACACTTCCTCCACGCTGGCTCATACCGTGTACCTCTGACACCTTCACATCATAACCCTGTGTCAAAAGCAAATGTCCAAGCAGCTTGCTGGCAAGCAGAGAACCCTGACCACCAACACCGACAATCATTATATTTTTAGTCATTTCAGTTCCCTCCCTATTCCTGCGACTGCAAAGCATTGAATTTACAGAGCTGACTGCATACCTTACAGCCTACACACAATGTAGTGTCAATCCTTGCCTTACCGTCCTTAACGCTGATAGCAGGACAGCCTATATTCATACATTGCTTACAGCCGACACATTTACTCTCATCTACCTTAAGAGGAGGATTGTGCTTTACATACTTGAGAAGTGCACAAGGACGTCTGCTTATTATTACAGAAGGCTCCTTGGCTGCAAGCTCCTTCTTAAGAACACGGTCACACTCCGCAAGATCATAAGGGTCTACAACCGCTATTCTGTTGAAGCCCATTGCCCTGCACAAGCTTTCGAGGTCTATCTTACCTGCAGGGTCACCTTTAATATTATATCCTGTTGTAGGATTCTGCTGGTGTCCTGTCATACCGGTAATGGAGTTATCAAGTATTATTACAGTCGAATTGCTCTGGTTATATGCTATGTTTGCAAGTCCGGTCATTCCTGAATGCATGAAGGTTGAATCACCTATTACAGCAACCGTCCTTCCCTCACTCTCCTCGCCAAGAGCCTTATTAAAGCCATGTACTGAGCTGATTGACGCACCCATACAGAGGGTCATCTCTATGGCGTTGAGTGGAGCAACGGCACCAAGCGTGTAGCAGCCTATGTCTCCCAAAACGGTACACTTATTCTTTGACAATGTATAGAACATTCCTCTGTGCGGACATCCGGCGCACATAACAGGAGGTCTTCCCGGAAGTGTCTCGCCAAGAGATTTAAAGCCCGGTACCTCCTCACCTAATTTTTCTGCAATCAGATTCTGTGAGAACTCGCCCTCTATCGGAAGAAGGTCCTTACCATTCAATGTATGTCCCAGAGCCTTACAATGCTCCTCGATAATCGGGTCAAGCTCCTCTATAACGATTAACCTATCCACCTTAGAAGCAAAATCAGTTATCAGTTTATCAGGAAGAGGATTCACCAAACCCAGCTTAAGAATGCTTGCCTTATCACCAAATACCTCCTTCGCATACTGGTAACTGGTTGAGGATGTGATAATTCCAAGGGACGTGTCTCCCATCTCAACACGGTTAAACTCGCAATCATTTGCAAGCTCAATCAGCTTTCGGGTACGTTTCTCAACAAATGGATGACGACGGATGGCATTGCCCGGCACCATAACATACTTTGGAATATTCTTTTCATATTTCTTAACAGCCGGAACGATTCTCTCAGCGGTATCCACTATACTCTGTGAATGTGCAACCCTTGTACACATCTTAATAATAACCGGTGTGTCATACTCCTCAGATAGCTCGAATGCCTTCTTGGCAAAGAGACGTGCCTCCTCTGAATCGGATGGCTCAAGCATTGGAACCTTTGCTGCGATGGCGTGGTGTCTGGAATCCTGCTCATTCTGAGAGGAATGCATACCCGGATCATCTGCAACACAGATAACCAGCCCTGCATTAACACCTGTATAGGAACAGGTATAAAGTGGATCTGCAGCAACGTTTAAACCAACATGCTTCATTCCGCAGAAGCTTCTCTTTCCTGCAAGACATGCTCCAAAGGCAACCTCCATGGCAACCTTCTCATTAGGAGCCCACTCGCAATATATTTCATCGTATTTTGCGGCCTCCTCAGTCACCTCAGTACTAGGTGTTCCGGGATAGCTCGAAACCACGCAACAGCCTGCCTCAAAGAGTCCCCTGGCAAAGGCCTTGTTTCCTAACATTAACTGTTTCATTTTATAACCCTTTCTCTTCCTTAACTTCCGTGTTCATTATATAGTTCATTTAATTTTATCATATCATTATTCAATCCTTTTGTCGATTATTATATTATACAAAGCAAAGGCTGATATACATAAAAAAACTTGATATTTGCGGTCATAATTGTATAATAAAGTTTGATTATTACATACGATAGGAGGACGAAAAAATGAGTATAAAGGACATTGATTTAAATAAGGATGGTGTAACTCTTGGAGACCATATTGATAACTTCAAGAAGAAAGCAGCCAACCTATTTGACGGTGATGATACCAATTCAAACAATGTTATCGACAGGGTTTCACACCAGATGGTGGACTCGGTTATGGAGGACAGAATCAATTCAGTCGTCAACACCTGCAATGCTTCTGATAAGAAAGGTGAGGAAAACAAGTAAAATATGGAACACTTTTTAATCTTTTTAATTGCAGTTTTGTTTATGATTATTGCTTTTACACTATTTAACGAAAAGGTTACCAAGCTTCCAAACGAAATTGTATTACTTGTATTTTCCCTTATAGTCGGAATCATTTTATCGTTACTAATTCGTGAGGATTTACTGATTCCTACTGAGCCGGTTGTAGGAACACTTAGCAAATTCCGAATTGATAAGATATTGCTGGATGGTCTTCTGTGTTTTATGCTATTTACCGGTGCCAGTGAGCTGAAGCTTCCTGAGCTTGTTAATAACTTTAAGCCTATCAGTCTTCTGGCCTTATTATCGACGGTCATCACATCAGCCCTGTATGGCTTATTGTTTTGGATACTTACATCCATACTAGGAATGCATATAGGTTTTACACTATGCTTTTTGCTTGGTTCCATAGTATCACCTACAGACCCTATTGCCGCTACAGGTATTCTGAATAAGCTGGGCCTGTCTAAGGATGTAACAGCGATTATGGAAGGTGAGTCCCTCTTCAATGACGGAACCGGTGTTGCCCTTTTCATATTTATTAAGGAACTTTACCTGGACACAAAGGGTGGCAACTTTCTGGGCGTAATGTGTCAGGAGCTTTTTGGAGCAATCATTATCGGGCTGGCAGTATCAGCTGTCTGCTTTTTGCTGATTCGTGCAACCAAGGATCCCATTAAGCATATACTGATTTCTATGTTTTCAGTTGCACTTTCGTATTACATCTGTGAGGAATGTGATTTCTCAGGAGTCATTGCATCAGTGGTATGCGGTATTTATTTTTCTACCATGATGGAGAAATATAAAGCAGCCAATGCGGATATGGACCCCAGTGATTATTACAAGGATTTCTGGAAGATTATCGATACATTTTTAAATTATGTATTATATGTTTTAGTTGGTCTTTCATTTATCTTTGTAACCAAAATAAAGTACATGATTATTATTGCAATTGCAGCCATAGTATTCAATATAGTTGCAAGATTTATAGGTGTATGGGTATCCACAGTTGCATGCAAGCAGCTCCCTGAGGGATACCATATAAAAACCCTTACCGCCCTTATGACCTGGAGCGGATTAAAGGGAGGGCTTTGTCTGGCTCTGGCGATAAGTGCAATAGACTTTCTTCCAAGTGATGTGTATTCCTTCGTACTGTTTGTAACCTATGTTACAATTATTTTTACAACCGTAGTTCAGGGATTAACTGTTGGAAGGCTGTATAAGCTGACCCAGCGGAGAGCTGCCACACAAAGTGAAGCGAACGCTACCACACAGAGTGAAGCGAGTGCTACTACACTGAGTGAAGTCGGTGCTGCCGTCGCTGTAACGGATACTGACACTCCGACGGAAACTGATAAACTTAAAACAGACAAATAAAATAATATAGCTGCATATAATCCTGCATCACGGTTCGTTACCCTCGCTTCACTTCAGTTTTATATGCGAGGCTTCGCCGACGATAGAAGCTTTTGTCGACTACAGCCTCGCAGAAAATTCGTGAAGCTCGGTCACTCACCTACCGATGCCTGATTATATGCAGCTATATTTTCTTTATTTGTCTATCTTGTCACCAAACGGAGTTTGATGACCTACGCACGCATCAGCGTGCTACATCATTTCTTGTCACCAAACAAAGTTTGATGACCTACGCACGCATCAGCGTGCTACATCATTTCTTGTCACCAAACGGAGTTTGATGACCTATGCGCATTTTCTCTTCTGCACATATTCGCAGATGTCTCCAACAGTGGAAATCTTTACGTTTGACTCAAACTCAATTCCAAATTCTTCCTCAACAGTAATCGCCAAAAGCATCATGTTAAGAGAGTCAACGCCCAAATCCGTCGTCAGAACGCTACCCATTGTAACCTTTGATGTATCAACCTGTGGCATAACTCTTTGTAAAATATCCATAAGATCATTAAAAATCATATCCTTTATCCTCCCTTTCTCAACACTACTAATTTCGTGCAATTTTCATAGCTCCGGTTCTCTTAAAGTCCTCTGTTCTAACAACTAGCTTAAGTATTCTCTTATATGGCGGAAGGTCATTATTAATTCTATCTGTTACTTCCTGTAGCTTCTGTCTTATTTCCTCAGGAGATAATCCCTCACATGCCGGCATATAAGGAAGAATCTCAATTCCTATTACCTGATTTCCGTTCATCTCCATTTCGCTGACAAGACAATCCTTAACAATATCTTCCTTGTAGAACAAATCCTCCAGCTCCTCCGGTGAAACATTTTCACCATTGGAAAGGATAATCAGATTCTTGATTCTTCCGGTAATGTAAATGAAACCTTCTTCATTAAATTCTACCAAATCTCCTGTCTTAAACCAGCCATCCTCAAACACCTCTGCCGTCTTTTCAGGGTCCTTGTAATACTCCTTCATAAGGTTGTCACCCTTAATCCACAGCTCACCATCTACCACCTTGTACTCCTGCTCAGGATACATCTTTCCCATTGAGCTAGGATATAACTCTGTGTCCAGATTTCCAAAGGACAAATTAGCACCCTCTGTTAAGCCGTAGCCTGCCAGAAATACTATTCCCATTTCCTCTGCAATCTTCATAAGACGTGGCGGTACCGGTGCAGCGCCTACAAGAAGTGTCTCCAAGTCACCCAGGAATGCTCTTCCCTTCAGCTTTGCAATGTTAAATATAATCTCAACCAATCCCGGAACCAGCACCAATACATTTGGCTTTACAACAGGAATATCACCAACAGCTGCCTTCATATCAGTACAGGTATATGTCAAAGAACCGGTATAGAGATTCGTGAGAAAGCCCAATACACTGCCAAAGATATGAGACAAAGGAAGCATTGCAATACTCTTATTATGGAGCAATTTACCTCTTCTGAAGATACCATTGAAAGCTCCTCTCATCATGGCTCCGTGAGTCAGTACAGCACCCTTAGGGGCTCCTGTTGTTCCACCGGTAAAGTAGATTGCAGCAACTGTGTCCTTAGTCACCTTAGCAGGCTCTGCCGCTTCTGTTCCGGTTGCTGATGATTTCCATACCTTACATGGTAGTCCCTCTCCCAGAGGCATGAACTCCTCCGCGAGGAAGATACCCTCCAAATCAAATTTAGCTGAAATTCCCATCAATGCATCATGATTAAGTGCATTTGGAATCATAATATATGTATATCCTGCTGTGGCAATGGCAAGCATAAGCTCCATAGCGTCCAAATCATTTCTTGCCATAACAGCTACCTTCGCCCCTTCACTTAAGCCCTGTCCATATAGAAAATCTCTTCTCTTAGCCACATTATCATATAACTGCGAATAGGTAAGTGTGGTGGTCTTGTCACTTAATGCAGGATAATCGGCATAATCCCTCTTGCACTTCTCCAGCAAATCAACATATGTAGGAAGATAGGTTAATGTAGCCATTTCCTCCTGGTCTACTTTGTCATAAAAATAATTACCCATGTTCTCTTATCCTTTCTCATATTGTAATTATGTTTAATCTTATGTTGCACAGCACCGATAAAATACCAAGGTGCCGGACCATAATAATTTATTAACTATTTCTCATACTTTTTCTTCATATCCAGTATAATGTTCCTGAATCTGCTACACTCTCCCTGAAGATACGCAGCATTCAGACCCTTGCCCTCATCACTCAGCTTTTCCATATCACCCACATAGATTCTCAGTCTTTTTCCAAGTAATGCATGGTAGCCTCCGGAAATATATATTGGAACTACAGGAGCATTGGTCATAACTCCCAACATGGCAAAGCCCGCCTTAAACTCATCTATCTCACCGTCATCGGTTGTATGCCCCTCAGGGAATATGATTACATTCTTTCCCTGCTTTATCATTTTTGCAGCATCCCTTAGCCAGGATGTATCCAGACCATATCTGTCTATTGGTATTGCCGCCTTGCCATATGTAATCCATCTGATAAGCTTATTCTCGTACCAGTCCTTTGCAATCATCATTGCACTGTTAGGGAACAAAAACAGGCAGGTTGGTCCATCCTTGTAGTCAATATGATTAGGCGTTATGATAACCGGTTGCCTTTTTACGAGCTTTTTGACCTCTTTGTTTTCATAAACTACCTTAGGTCTGTAGCCTATAAATATACATAACCATATTATCAATCTTAATATTTTAGCACTAAGTCTAATGATTGGGTTTCTGTCCTTTGACAAGTCCTCACCTCCACTTCAGAAATCCTTCATTTAGCCGGAAACATTTTCACCCTCGGCTTTTGACGGCAGACATGCAGTAAATCTGCAGCCTCCCTCCGGAAGATTACATACCTCTATGGTACCGCTATATATGTCAACAATTTTCTTAACAAGTGCCAACCCCAAACCATTTCCTTCCACTTTGTGGGAGCTGTCGCCCTGATAGAATTTATCGAATATATGCTTTATCGCTTTCTCGTCTATTCCGGGGCCAATATCCTCAATGATAAATGTAATCACTCCGGATACTTCATTCAAACGGATTTTAATAATTCCCTCCACAGGACTGAATTTAATAGCATTTCCAATCAGATTGTTCCACACATGTATCAGCAACGGAGCATTTCCTATGAACTCTATCTTGTCCATCTCCACATCAAACTCTATGTCCTTATCTGTCCACGCAGCTTCAAGCTGCATGATTGATTGTCTGACCTGCTCATCAAGTCGAAATGTATTTTCCTTCTTTTGAATTGCCTGATTATCTATTCTGGATAGTAGAAGCACGTTGCCAACCAGCTCTGACAGACGCTTAGTATTAAAGAGAATCTTGTTTATGTACTCCTCCTGCTCATCCGGTGTATATTGGCAGTCCTGCAACAGCATGGCATATCCCTCTATTGCATTGATTGGTGTCTTTATTTCATGGGATACATTGGCTATAAAATCTGTCTGCAAAATCTCTGTAGCACCCAGCTCTTTTACCATAAGCTCAAAGCTGTCATAGATTTCCTGAAGCTCATTTATCTTGCTCTTGTCAGTAAGCTTCACCGTGAAGTCTCCCTTTGCAACCTTCTTCATCTCCCTGCTAAGCTTCTGTATGGGCTGGAAAAAAATGCGGTTGATGAGAAATGCCAAAGCACCTCCCATAATAATTCCAGACAGCAATATGAATTCAGGAGTTGAAATAGTCACATTAAGCAGGCTCTCCAATATCCACTGAACCAAAGTGGCAAGCAATATGGTGACCACAAATTCCAGCAAAACCAAAACAGTAAAGAATATGTTTATGCTTGGCAATATTTTTCTCTTTTTTTTCGTACTCATAGCTTTACTACCTTAT
>JBJENB010000260.1:0-3321 GCA_051879975.1 Wujia sp. | reverse complement strand
GGTGTCAGAGAATATCTTGAAGAGCTTAAAGCCATAGGCTTGGACGAGAAGATAGATGCAATGCTTATATCAGATCCGGGAATATTTACCCTGGTTCGGGAGATACTCCCTGATATGGAAATACACATAAGCACACAGGCGAATAATACAAACTACATGACCTATCTTTTTTGGTATAATATGGGTGCCAAGAGAGTTGTAGCTGCCAGAGAGCTTTCACTGGGTGAGCTGAAAACCATCAGAGCTCATATACCGGAGGATATGGAAATAGAAGCATTTATGCATGGAGCTATGTGTATTTCATATTCAGGAAGATGCCTGTTATCAAGCTATTTTACCGGAAGAGATGCTAATCGTGGCGCCTGTACCCATCCCTGCAGATGGAAATATGCAGTTGTGGAAGAACAGCGTCCGGGAGAGTACCTTCCGGTTGAGGAGGATGACAGGGGAACATATATATTTAATTCCAAGGATTTATGCATGATAGAATATATACCTGAGATGATAGCAGCGGGTATTGACTCCTTTAAGGTGGAGGGTAGAATGAAAACTGCCCTTTATGTAGCAGCAGTTACCAGAACATATAGACAGGCAATAGACGATTATCTGAAATCGGAGGAGCTGTATAGAAGCAGGATGGACTACTATAGGGAAGAGATAGCAGCCTGTACCTTTAGACAATTCACTACAGGCTTTTATTTTGGGAGAACAGATTCGGATTCTCAGATATATGACAACAATGTTTATGTTAAAAATTATACTTATCTGGGAATTGTTGAAAATATAACAGATGATGGTTTCATTGAAATTCATCAGAAGAATAAATTTTGTGTTGGTGATAGAATCAGCTTCATGCTCTTTGAAGGGGCGAATAAAGAGGCTTGCGTGGAGGCAATTTATGATGAAAAAATGCATCCGCAGGAATCGGCACCCCATCCAAAGCAGCTGATATATGTGAAGCTTTCTGATATAAATGATATAAAAAAAGGTATGATTATAAGACTAAAGGAGTGCAGCTCTTAGCTTTTCTAAAGCCTTCTTCTCGATTCGAGACACATAGGAACGGGAGATATTCAATAATAGAGCGACATCGCGTTGGGTCAATTCATCATTGCCAAGCAGACCATATCTCAGGGCAAGAACCTTTTGCTCACGGCTGTCAAGAATATCATTATATATTTTGGAAATGTGTTCTATGTTGTCAGATACAATGATACGGCTTAGGATATGTTCATCATCGCTACTGATGATATCCAAGAGGCTGATTTCATTGCCTTCCTTGTCAGTTCCGATGGGTTCATAAAGAGAAATTTCACGGGCTTCCTTGCGCTCCTGACGAAGACGCATGAGAAGCTCGTTTTCTATGCATCTTGCTGCATATGTGACAAGACGACTTCCTTTGCTGTCATCGTAGGTATCAATTGCTTTGATTAATCCTATTGTCCCGATGGATATCATATCCTCGATGCTTCTGTTAGGAGTTTGATATTTTTTAACGATATGAGCCACTAATCTAAGATTATATTCCACGAGAATATTTCGGGCCTCCATGTCACCTTCCCTGCATAGCTTGAGGTATTTGGCTTCCTCGTCAGTGGATAAAGGGTGCTTAAAGGTTTGCAAATCGCACCTCGCACAACCTCTCTTTATATATGATATGAAACATCATATAAAAAGGTGACTTGAAAATAAATTCTTATGCTTGATGAGTCGTTGCATTCTAATATATAATATGTCTAAGCTGATATAATCATGTAAAAATAGGAGTAATGAATTAATGGAAAATCTGTTTACAAAAAAAATAGAAATCAAAAATGAAAGGGAAGTTAAGCTTTTTGTATTGGAGGTGCTTTGCATTTCCTGTCTGACTCTTGTCTTTGACTTGACAGTGAGGTTTGACTCCTGGTGGGGCTATCGACTGTCCTTTGTGGCTGTCTATTGGGTATTGGGACTGACGGCGTTTTTCTTTTATTTTAAATTATTTAAAGGAAAAAGGGAAAATGTATCAGTAACCATCAGGTCAATTATTGTTGGAGTCTTGTTGGTAGTGCCATCGTATCTAGGTAAACTACTTGTTATTGATATTCCGAGGGGGCATATCCTTCCTGAGGGTTATGCGTTGACTGATGTTAAGAATACAGTATGGTATATATTTTTTTATATCTTTATAGTAGGGATTACTGAGGAGTTTATTTTCAGGGTGTGTGCTCAAAACCAATTAGAGAGGCTCCTTGGCAAAGCAAATTTTCTGTCACCGCTTTTCTCTGCTGTTTTGTTTGGAGCATGGCATCTTATATTCGGATGGCCCGAGCAGGCAATTATAACCTTTGTTGTAGGACTGGTGCTGGGATATGCGAAAAAATACATTAAGGCTTGTAATTATATCAGTGTAGTGACGGCTCATGGTCTATATGACATATTGGTATCCTTCGTTTTATTCTAATTATATCTGGAATAAAAAAAGCACTTTAAAATACAATTATATTATGCTATAATTACTCATACTATAGACGAATAAATATAAGACGAGGTGTGCTATGCGAATAACAAGTGGAAGAAAAAAAATTCGTATAGGTGATTTGCTTGTTGAAGCAGGAGCTATTACGGAGGAGGAACTTCAGGAGGCAATCACTTATCAGAAGGAGAATGGTGGTAAGCTTGGTAATGTTATTATGAATCTTGGTTTCATCAGTCAGGATTTGCTTATAACGGTACTTACCACACAGATGGGTATTGATTTTATTGAACTTAAGGCCTGTAAGCTTGATGAGGACATATTAAGACTTGTTCCGGAAAACCTTATCAACAAATATAAGGCGGTGCCTATAGGCTTTGATGAAACAAATCCGAATATCCTTAGGGTGGCTATGGTTGACCCAATGGATTTGAATGCTATTGACGATATCGGTATTGCTACTAATACGCAGGTTGAACCATTGCTTGCCATGGAGGATGATGTAAATGAAACCATAGGCAAATACTTTGGTAATGCACAGGCTATGGAGGCAGCGGAGCAGTATCGTAAGGAGATGGAGGCTGATGGTCTTTCCTCTGCTGAGGAGGAACAGCTGAATGAGGATATAGAGAATTCACCTGTCGTACTTCTTGTAAAACAGATTATGGAGGGCGGAGTCAGACAGAGAGCATCCGATATACATATTGAGCCCCTTGAACAGAGTGTAAGAGTAAGATATCGTATTGATGGTGCCTTGAAACAGGTCATGTCCCTTGATTACAGTCTGCTGGCAGGTATAAGTGCCCGTATCAAGATTATAGGTGGTATGGATATTGCAGAAAAGAGAAAGCCTCAAGATGGACGTA
>JBJENB010000259.1:0-13635 GCA_051879975.1 Wujia sp. | reverse complement strand
AGTGGAAAGACAACCTTTGCCAACGAAACACTGATTGACAGGGGATTTACAGAGGGAGAACCAACACTTCTTCTGGTTTGTGAAGAGGGTATTGAGGAGTATGATGAGGAATATTTAAAATCTCAAAACATATTTATAGAGTATCTGGATGATACAAATCTAAACACGGAGCATCTGCTTGACCTTCAGGATAAATATAATCCGACCAGAGTTATGATTGAATACAATGGAACCTGGAAGCTGGAAAAGCTATTCGGTATAAGAGTTCCAAGAGGTTGGACTATTGTTCAGGTTATTACCTTCGTGGACGCATCCACCTTTGATGTATATATGGCTAACATGAAGTCCATGATGATGGAAATGCTGTCAACTGCTGATATGATCGTATTTAACAGATGTGATGAAAATACCAAGAAGGCAGAATACAGAAGAAGCATTAAGGCTGTAAACAGGAGAGCTCAGGTTATCTTTGAAAATAAGGATGGTATAGCAGAGGTTGATGACGAGGAACTGGAACTGCCATACGATATTTCTAAGAATGTTATTGAACTGGAGGATGAGGATTTCGGTATTTTTTATATTGATTCCTGCGATAATCCTGATAAATATGTTGGAAAAAAAATCATATTTAAAGCTATGGTTCATAAACCGAAGGAATATGGTAAGGATGAGTTTGTACCCGGTAGATTTGCAATGACCTGTTGTGCTGATGATGTGGCTTTTATTGGTTTTAAATGTTATTTCAATCAGGCTAAGGTGTTAAAGGATAGACAGTGGGTAATGGTAACCGGAATTATAGAGAAAGAATATTATCCTGAATTTGAGGGTGAAGGTCCTGTAATTAAGGCTATAAAGGTTGATGTCGCAAAGCCGGCAGAAGAGGAATTAGTATATTTTAATTAGTTCACAATTACTTGACAATTATTACAAAAAATTGTCAAATTTGTTCAATATTATAAGTATAAATAATTTGAATAATGAAAGGAAGATGTGCTATGGGAGTTATTAAGAAAACATCTACGCTAATTGTAAGCGCAGCTATATTTGGCGGAGTTGCAGGTGGAGTTTTTAACCTGGTTACAGGAGATAATTTCCAAAATAATTATGGTGCTTTGAAGGATTCTTTTGATGTAGTGACAGAGAAGGTAATATCTGATGACTCAAATGATAAGAAGGATGAGGCAATTGCCGTAAAGGAAGATACGGAGGTTGCTCAATCAGATGGTGTTATTACAACCGGATATCTGGATGTTTCGGATATTGTGAATGAGTCAATGCCTTCAGTTGTTGCCATTACGATAAAAACAGTTTATGAATATAATTATGGCTGGTACGGACAAACTTATGAGTACGAGACACAGGGTTCAGGTTCAGGTATCATAATTGGAGAAAATGATACTGAACTTCTGATAGTAACCAACTATCATGTTGTATCTGATGCAGATACTGTTTCAGTAGCTTTTATTGATAATGAAGTTTACGAAGCAAAGGTTAAGGGAACGGATTCAGACAATGATTTAGCTGTCATAGTTGTTAATCTTGAGGATTTAAGCGATGAAACTTTATCTCAGATTAAGATAGCTAAGCTTGGAAGCTCCGATGATTTGCAAATTGGTGAACAGGTTGTTGCAATTGGAAATGCACTGGGCTATGGGCAATCTGTTACAACCGGTATTGTCAGTGCCAAAGATAGGGAAAACAGTACCAATGCTACGCCTCTTATACAGACGGATGCTGCTATCAATCCGGGAAACAGTGGAGGAGCTTTGCTCAATATGAGAGGAGAGGTAGTAGGAATAAACTCTTCCAAATATGCATCGACAGATGTTGAAGGTATGGGTTATGCGATTCCTATTTCTTCTGTAGAAAGTATTATTGATGAACTGAGCCTTAAAGTTACCAGGGAAAAGGTTGATGAAAACATGATAGGTTATCTTGGTGTTGAATGCAGAACTGTGTCTACTGATATGTCATTATCTTACTATATTCCGGTTGGGGCATATGTTGTTAGTGTAGTGGAAAATTCACCTGCGGCAAAGGCCGGTATAGAAGAAAATATGGTAATAACCAAGTTTGACGGACAGTCTGTCACATCGGCAGAAGGCTTGGTAGATTTGTTGGAGTACTATAAGGCAGGAGAAATTGTAGATGTTACCTGTATGGTTATGGAAAATGGAGAATTTGTAGAGAATACTTACACGGTGAGATTGGATAGAAGAAGCGACAACATACAATAATAAATAAGTATACAATAAGGCTGCCGCTAATGCGACAGCCTTATTTTGCTCTATAAGAACTATTGTTGTCGAAGCCTCGCATATAAAACTGAAGGGAAGCGAGGGTGACGAACCATGATGCAGGACTATATATTGCTAGTATGATTAGTCGTTTTGAAGATTCTTTCTGGCTGTAGCTAACATAAGCTTAATTCTGTTAACCTGATTAACCTCAGAAGCACCTGGATCATAGTCTATTGCTACGATATTTGCATTTGGATAAGCCTTTCTAAGCTCTTTAATTACACCCTTACCAACAATATGGTTCGGAAGACAGGCAAATGGCTGACAGCAGACTATATTTCCTGCGCCACTCTTAATTAGCTCAATCATTTCCCCGGTCAGGAACCAGCCTTCACCTGTTTGGTTGCCGATTGATACGATAGGCTTGGCATATTCTGCAAGATGTGAGATATGTACAGGTGGATTGAATCTTTTACTCTTGGCAAGCTCCTTTTTCATATGTCCTCTGAATTTTTCTAAAGCCCATATTGCGATGTTGGAATTTCTTGCACTCTTTTTAGATTTACCCAAATATTCATACTTGTAGTTGTTGTTATAGAAGCAGTACATGAAGAAATCGAGTAAATCGGGCATAACCGCTTCAGCACCCTCCGATTCAAGTAATTCTACTAAATGATTGTTTGCTGAAGGCAGGAATTTAACAAGAATTTCGCCTACAATACCTACCCTTGGCTTTACAACTGTTTCGTCAAGCGGAAGATTATCAAATTCTCTGACAATGCTTGTAATATTCTTCTTAAAGTGCTTTCCGCCGGCTTTAATATCTTCGATACATTTTGCTTCCCATTTATCATGTAATTCATTAGCTGAACCAGGTGTCTTTTCGTAAGGTCTTGTTCTGTAAAGAACTCTCATAAATAAGTCACCATATACAATAGCCTGAAGAGCACATTTTATAACCTTCAGATTGAATTTGAATCCTGAGTTCTTCTCAAAACCCTGAACACTAAGGGCAATTACAGGTATCTGTGGATGACCTGCTTTTTCAAGGGCACGTCTTATGAAGCCAACATAGTTTGTTGCTCGACAGCCACCACCGGTCTGGGTCATGACAACAGCCAGTTTATTAAGGTCGTATTTACCTGAATTAATAGCATACATCATTTGCCCAACGACAATTAAAGAAGGATAGCAGGCATCGTTATTGACATACTTCAAACCAGTATCAACTACCTCCTTGGTTGCATCGGGAAGCATAACAATATTAAGTCCCATATGCTTCATAGCCGGCTCCAAAATGTTGAAGTGAATAGGAGACATCTGTGGAACCAGTATAGTATAATCCTTCATTTCCTCAGTAAATTCAACTCTTTCAATTGAACTCTTTACCGGAGTAGGAACAAAATTCTGCTTACGTCTTACATTTACGGCACTGATAAGTGAACGAATTCTGATTCTTGCAGCACCCAGATTGCTTACCTCATCTATTTTAAGAACTGTGTATATCTTGCCTGATTTTGTAAGAATATCATTTACACAGTCGGTGGTAACAGCATCGAGACCGCATCCAAAGGAATTGAGCTGAATAAGCTCAAGACAAGTGCTTGACTTAACGTAGTTTGCAGCCCTATATAATCTTGAATGGTACATCCATTGGTCAGAAACGATAAGCGGACGTTCCACCTCTGCAAGATGTGCGATGGAATCCTCAGTCAAAACAGCAATATCATAGGAGTTAATAAGCTCAGGTAAACCGTGATTGATCTCAGGATCCAGGTGATAAGGTCTTCCGGCAAGTACGATACCCAGCTTATTGTTTTCTTCAAGATATTTAATTGTCTCCTCGCCCTTTCTGCGTATATCTGCCTTTATTTTGTCATCCTCGACATATGCTGCGTCAACTGCTTCAGAGATTTCCTCCATGGTCACATCTGTATATTTTGAAAATTCACGGAGAAGTCTGTCCTTAAGTGCTTCTCTGTTGTCCAGGGCTAGGAATGGTCTGATATAAGTTACATCAGCAGCACATATTTCTTCCATGTTATTTTTTATGTTTTCTGCATAAGAAGTAACAATCGGGCAGTTATAATGATTGTTTGCTCCCTTAGCTTCATCGCGTTCGTAAGGAACACATGGATAGAAGATAGTTTTTATTCCCTGCTTTAAAAGCCACATTACATGACCATGTGAAATCTTGGCAGGATAACATTCAGATTCACTAGGGATTGATTCAATACCTAGTGTATAAATATCCCTAGAAGATTTTGGTGAAACGATAACTCTGTAGCCAAGCTTTGTAAGGAAGGTAAACCAGAAAGGATAATTTTCGTACATGTTAAGAACACGAGGAATACCTATGATACCTCTTTTGGCTTCTCCCTCTGAAAGCGGCTCGTAATTAAACAATCTGTTAAATTTATATTCAAACAGATTAGGTACGTTGTTTTGGTTTTTCTTAAGTCCCAGTCCCTTTTCACAACGATTTCCGGATATGAACTGCCGTCCGCCTGAGAAACGGTTAATTGTAAGAAGACAATTATTGGTACAACCCTTGCATCTTGCCATGCGAGTTTCATATGTAAGTGCCTCAATAGCATCCTTGTCAAGCATGGTGCTTTCATGACCTTCCTCATAGCGGTCTCTGGCAATTAGAGCAGCACCAAATGCACCCATAATACCGGCTATGTCAGGTCTTATTGCCTGACATCCAGAAATGAGCTCGAAGCTTCTTAATACAGCATCATTATAGAAGGTACCGCCTTGTACAACTATATTTGTTCCGAGAGACTTAGGGTCGGTTAATTTGATTACTTTTAATAATGCATTTTTAATGACTGAGTAAGCAAGTCCGGCCGAAATGTCTGCCACGGATGCACCCTCCTTTTGGGCCTGTTTAACCTTAGAATTCATGAAAACAGTACATCTTGAACCGAGGTCTATAGGACTTTCTGCAAAGAGTGCTACCTTGGCAAAATCCTTTACATCATAGTTAAGAGATTTGGCAAAGGTTTCAATGAAAGAACCACAGCCTGAAGAGCAGGCCTCATTGAGCATAACATTATCTACAACGTTGTTTTTAATCTTGATACATTTCATATCCTGACCGCCAATGTCAAGAATACAATCAACCTTAGGATTAAAGAATGCAGCAGCAGTGTAGTGCGCAATGGTTTCTACCTCTCCATAATCTAGCATAAGTGCAGATTTAATAAGCGCTTCTCCGTAACCTGTTGAACAGCCGGAAGCTATAGTTACGTCTGCCGGAAGAATAGCGTATATTTCCTTTAATGCTCGAAGTGTAGTTTTAAGAGGACTTCCGTTGTTGCTGATGTAGAAATCGTATAAAAGGGAACCGTCTTCTGCTACAAGAGCAACCTTTGTTGTGGTAGAACCTGCGTCTACACCGAGAAAGGCTTTGCCTTTATAAGTTGCAAGCTCACTTCTTACAACCTTGTAATTAGATTGTTTTTCGATAAATTCATCATAATCCTCCTGTGAAGCAAAGAGGGGTTCAAGCCTCTCCACATCAACAGCAATTTTAAGGTCAACACTAAGCTTTGTGCTCAGCTCACTCATGTTGCAGGTAACATCCTCCTTTGCAGAGAGAGCTGCACCAACTGCTGCAAAAAGATGTGAATGAGATGGGTCTATAATATTTTCATCCGTAAGGTTAAGTGTTCTGATGAAAGCTGCCTTAAGCTGGTCCAGAAAATGAAGTGGTCCGCCAAGAAAAGCAACATTTCCTTTAATTGGCTTACCGCAGGCAAGTCCGCTTATGGTCTGATTCACAACAGCCTGAAAGATAGAGGCAGCAAGATTAGGCTTGGTTGCACCCTCATTAATAAGAGGCTGGATATCTGTTTTGGCAAAAACGCCACAACGTGCTGCAATAGGGTATAGGGTGTCATAATCTCTGGCATACTCGTTAAGCCCTGCTGCATCCGTCTGAAGTAATGTTGCCATCTGGTCAATAAAGGAACCGGTTCCACCGGCACAAACACCATTCATACGCTGCTCGACGCCGTTGGTAAAGTATATTATTTTGGCATCCTCTCCACCCAGCTCTATGGCAACATCTGTCTTAGGAGCATAGTCAGTAAGTGCTTCGGATACACATACAACCTCCTGTTCAAAGGGTACACCTATTACCTGAGCAAGTGCCAATCCGCCTGAACCGGTAATGGTTGGTGCAATCTCAAGGTCACCAAGCTTAGCCATAGCGTTGTCTATAAGCTCTTTAAGCGTTTCCCTTATGTTTGCAAAATGCCTTTTATATTCTGAAAAGAGAATATTATGTTGCTCATCAATAACTGCAACCTTTACTGTGGTTGACCCTATATCTATTCCTAATCGTTTCATGTATATTACGGCTTATGCCGTCCTCCTTAATTATTTTACTGGTTATTATGTAATATTACATATCTCGACACTATCTGTTTTATTATATAGGATGGGAAATTAAAATACAACACTTAATGTATTGAACTTTTTGCCACAATTTACCGTTGTCATGCATAGTATAATCAAAAAGGGGAAAAATATGGAAAAGAGCTGTAAAGGCATAATTCATAAGGTTGTGAAGGGCGATACCTTATATAAAATATCAAAATTATATGGCGTCAGGCTTGTTGATATTATGAAGGAAAACCCATATGTTAATGTATACAATTTGCCGATTGGCGTTGAGCTATGTATACCGACAGAGGTGTATGAAGAGGAAGAGAGAAGATATTATACAGCTAAGACCGGTGAAACCATAGGAAGTGTCATTAAGGCAATAGGTACTGATGCAAATGGTTTATTTGAATATAACAAGGAATTATTCGATATTGCAGTCCCTTTTGGAACTATTGTCAGAATACCGCCTGACAAAAGATAAGACACAAAAACATAACATTTGGGGCAAGACATTTTTATTGTCTTTTGCCCCTTAATAATATATAATGTAGTTTATTAGGTTTAGCATAGTCGCCATTGCTTCTGCTGATTCTAAAAAAATAAAGTATAGGAATGATGAACTTGAAATTATTGTATAAGCTGGAAAGAAAATTTGGAAAATATGCCATTAAGAATCTGTCAATGTATATTGTCATTTGTTTTGCGATGTCATATGTATTGTCTTTTATGTTTCCGAAAGTGTACGCTATATTGATTTTTTCTCCGTACCACATTATATTTAAACACCAAATCTGGAGAGTTTTCACTTGGATTTTTACAGTCCCAAATTCATTTAGTTTTTTTACATTGATAATGCTGTTTTTTTACTACTCAATTGGTAATTCCATTGAGAGGGCAGTGGGAAGCTTTTTGTACAACATGTATGTATTTATGGGAATGTTTTTTGCCACTGTCGGTTCATTGATTGTAAGCTTTGTGGAATATGCAAAGCTACCCGATTCAATTAAGGATGGCTCGGCAAGCTTATCAATGAATGATATTTTAACCAGTGATTCTGTTTTACTCACCAGTTCCTTAGATACATTTATGCTTGAAGGAATAGTGGGAGGGGCTTATTTAACCCATTATCTGATGATTGGTATTTTTCTTGGATTTGCACTTATTCATTCAGATTCAATCGTTTTGCTGTATTTTCTGATACCTTTTAAAGTAAAATGGTTAGCATATATTGATGTTATATTTATGGGTGTAGAATTTGCTACCAGCTCAAATCCATACAATAGAGTCATTATTGTCAGCTATCTCCTGGTATTTCTTATAATGACAACTCTGGTAAAAAATTATCATGTATCCCGAAGGCATGTGGCGGTTAAAATGAAACGTAAGAAAACCGGACATGGAGAGGAACGAGGACAGGTTATCAATATGCCTACAAACAACAGTACAATTACAAGACATAAATGTGCTGTCTGTGGAAGAACCGAGAGAGATGGAGATGACTTAGAGTTTAGATTTTGTTCTAAATGTAATGGTAATTACGAGTATTGCAATGAACATTTATATACACATGAGCATATTAAGTGAGGTACGTTTTGATGAAGGGCAGATGTAAGAAGCTTATTACAGATATTAATAGGGGAGCTTTGTTAGACAGCAATCTGAAGGAATATATCAATCTTTTAAATGGGCAATATAATTTATACGCAACGGTCAAAATGTGTATGAATTATTTCACTATGAAAGAAGTCGTGTTTGAACACGAAAATAAAGAGGCTGATTTTATTACGTATTTCAATCAAATAACAGAGCTGATTGAAGCGCATTTATTGAATAGACAAAGTGTTTCGGACGAGGCTATAGATAAAATATGTGAGCTGAGAAACAGGGTTGAATATAAGATGAAAATACTTACCTCTTATACAGATGGATATGAAGTGTATGAGTATATATTAAACAGAATAGAAGCGAGAGTTATGAATACAACTGAGAAGATTGACATTGATCAGCTTTCCGCTAAGCTGTTTCAGTATGTATTTATGGAGAATGACACGGTTCTCATTAACAGCAAGCTTCAGCTGATAATGTCACAGCTTCCGGTTCGAATGACTAAGATGAAGTTTTATGATATTGTGGGAAGAACCATAGCCATATACAATGGAAGTGAAAAAAAATCTGTTGATGAGTTTGTGGACATGCTTAGAACGGCAATCCTAATAAATAAGCCTGAGGGCTTTGAAAAGGAGTATCCTTCTCTTTATCAGCTGTACATGGATATATCATGTGCAGATTATAAGAATATGGATAAGACCTCCTTTGAAGAGTTAAATAGCAGATTGTCAAAGGCAGCAGAATATATAAATGATGAGGCATCGGCATATCTTTTACTTCAGGAAATCATTAATGATGTATATACAATTTGCCTTACCATAGATACGTCTTATGATGATAATATGGGTATTTCAGGATTCAGGTCAGCAATCACCATTCTTGATGCCTGCACAAAACAGGAGGATGTAGATGATTTGCCTGAACAGCTTATGCCTAAATTTATTGATATTGAGGGTGTACAGGAAAATATATATGAAAGTATCATGATACTTGAGGCGGCGTTTGAGGATATTTACGCCTCTCATTCAGATAAGATAAAAGAGCTTGGATTGGATAATATGTATCAGAAGAGCCTGCTTATTGAGAAGCTGTTATCAACCAGCTTATTTATTGATTTGGAAAAAGAAGAGGATTCGTCCCGGACCGAGACAGCAGATAATGAGTATATCAATAGCCTTCGTGAGAAGCTTTTGGATGACCTGGCAACAGCCTTTGATGGTAAGGATAAGATGGTTGTAAGAAGTATTATGAGTAAGCTTCTTGCCAGTATGCCGATTTTCCTTAACAGCCAGCAGGAGATTAAGGATTATTTTGAGTATGTGTTAAATCATTGCAAGGATGATAGTGAGCTTACAGCCTGTAACAAGCTACTATGTGATATAATTGAGGAAGATTAGTTTTTTAGGTGGGGATAGCATGAAGGTCAATGATGCCTTATATACATATGGAATCAAGGATAAAAAATTGAAGAAGGCCGTTAAGCGGATGCGCCGTGGTGAGCGGATAAATAAGCTTCATGCTGTTGTGTTACCTGTGTTTGGAGATGGCTTACTTGAGATATATGAATACAACCAGCTGTTACAGCCCTTTTATAAAAGCTTAGAGGATGAAATACATGTTGTAGGAATTGCCATGTCCAAGGGAGAGGCTATCAATCTTGTTACAGACATGGTTCAGGATATTTATGATTCTGACTGCGATTTTGATGTGCAAAGATTTTTTAATGTGTAGAGGAAAATATGCTCCATATATTATTTTTATTATTAAAAATTTTATTATGCATTCTTCTTGGAATATTAGGCTTAGCTTTATTGATTGTTTTATTGGTTTTGTTTGCACCTGTTCGCTATAAAGTAGATGCGGATTACCATGAAACAGCTATTGTTAAAGCTAAAGTGAGATATTTGTTTGTTTCCTTTACTGTTTTTTTTAATCAGAGTGAAAAAAAACTCGAACAGATTATTAGAATAGCAGGCTTTAAGCTTGGTGGGAATAAGGATAGAGGACATAAGAAAAAAGGACATAAGAGAAAAAATTCAGAAGAAAACCAATACAATATTGATGCAGTAAGAAATGTGACTTCTGAGGAAGAAATAGATTTACCTGAAACAAAAGACATTGATCAGGAAAATAACAGGACAGAAGATTACAGTACAGAAGATAATAATATAGAAGAAAACAAAGAAGAAAATAGTACAGTTGAGATTAAAGAAGAAAATAACACTGTAGATAATAATAAAAAAACTCAAAAGAAAAGAAAGGGGATTAAGGCGACCAGAGCTTCGGTTAATGGCTCGGAGAAGCTAGGGGAAATCAAGAAAAAACTTGAGCATTTCAAGCGTTTCTGGAAGCTGGAGTGTACCGTAAAAACAAGGCAATATCTAAAAAAATATATGATAAAAACAATCAAGCATATTGGTCCCCGTAGAATACAGGGTTATATAAGATATGGTTTTGAGGATCCTAGTCAGACAGGTCAGATAACGGGATATTTGAGTCTTATGCCTTTTGTGTATCAGAAAAACTTTTATCTTGAACCGGATTTTTACAACAAGATTATTGAAGGAAAAGTTAAAATGCGGGGAAGAATAGTATTGGGATATCTTTTAAGATTCGCTTTAAATACAAATATATGGAAGACAATAAAGGTTGCAAGAAAGTATTTATAATTTAACGTGAGGAGGTAAGTTATAATGGCAAACGATTTTAATGAAACGGTTAGTTCTTTATTTAAGGGTATGAATACCATGATGACAACAAAGACTGTAGTAGGAGAGCCAACAAAGATAGGTGACACCATAATCCTTCCACTGGTCGACGTGAATTTTGGTGTTTGTGCAGGTGCATTTGCCAAGAATTCATCCAATTCAGCAGGTGGTGGAATGGGAGGCAAAATGTCTCCGTCAGCGGTGCTTGTGATTCAGGATGGCAGAGCAAAGATGATAAATGTAAAAAGTGGCAGTACGGTAGACAAGGTAATTGATATGGTACCGGAGGTCGTTGATAAGATTGCCAAGGCGTTAGGTAAGTCAGATGATTCACAAGATGAGGAAATAAAACAGGCAATAGATGAATTATCTGTGGAAGAAAACATATAAATTGGAATTAAAGGATATTGGTGGACATATAATGAAATAATAGGATTGTATGTGGTGCCTTTGATGAGAGCTTTGGTTGGTTATGCGATGCTATTTCTGGCTTTAGGGTTGATAGTATCGTATTTTATAAGCGGTTTTGGAGAATTTGTGTTGTTGATACTCCTTCTGGTTGGGGCATACCTGCTATTATGCAGATGTTAAAAAGATTACAAAAAGAGGTTTTAAAAGATGAAAGTTACTTATGGAAAAGATGGGGAAAATCCATTAAAGCTTGTAGAATTGTTATCAGGTAACAAGGTTTTTCTGCAAACTCATAATTTTCCGGATCCGGATGCAATCGCGAGTGCATATGGTCTTCAAAAATTCTTGGAATATCATGGAGTAAAATCCATTATTTGTTATGTTGGTAGTATTGATAGGTTTAATACCAGAAAAATGATGGATAATTTTGGTATTGAAATATATTCATACAAAGAGATAGAAAGTGATATGGGAGCGCAGGATTACATTGTTAATGTAGACTGTCAGAAACCCAATGCCAATACTACAGATTTGCCTGGAATTGAGGTTGCATGTGTGGATCATCATCCGGTTTTTCAGGAGACAGATGAATATCAGTATGTGGATATAAGAATTACAGGTGCCTGTTCAAGTATAGTGGCATATTACTATTATATGACAGATACACCTATTAGTTCAGAGGTTGCCACAGCTCTTGCCTATGGTATCAAGATGGATACGGATGATTTAATTAGAGGAACATCCGCACTTGATATGGAAATGATGAATTATCTGTTCGGTAATGCCGATTGGAGTAAGCTGAATCAAATGTATAATTCTACAATTGAGTTTCAAGATTTAAAGGCATATGGTGCTGCAATCGAAAATATTGATATCTTTGAATTTATCGGATTTACTTATATACCCTTTGAATGTCCGAATTCACTGGTTGCGATTATTTCAGACTTTATTTTGTCACTGGATGTAGTTGATGTTGCCATCGTATACTCCATCAATTCTGATGGAATCAAGTTTTCTGTCAGAAGTGAGAGGAAAGATATCGATGCAGGAAAGCTTATCCACGATGCGTTATCAGACATAGGTTCAGGGGGTGGACATGCTGCTATGGCAGGAGGCTTCGTGGCAAAAGAACAATTAGTAAAGTATGGAAGGGTCTTTGATGGTAAATTAAAAGAATTATTTATGGAATCCCTAAGAAAACAGATAGTTTAGGGTAGTAATTAGAAGATAATAAGAGGTGGTAGCAATGGGTAATACTACAACAGAAATGGGCGTAGAGGTTTTGTTGAATTCCGATAATCCGGAAGGTACACTGAAAAATATGCAACCCTTCATCAATCTTATGATGAATTATGAGTGTGCCCTTATGGAAATCGAGACAAAGCTTAAGGTATTAAATACAGAATTTGCACTTCAGCACAAAAGAAATCCTTTTGAGTCTATAAAATGCAGATTAAAGCAACCTATGAGCATTATAGAAAAAATGAAAAGAAAAGGACTTCCGATAACAATAGAAAACATCCAGAATAATTTAACTGATATTGCCGGAATCAGAGTAATATGTTCATTTATTGAAGATATCTATACATTGTCAGATATGTTATCAAATCAGGATGATGTAAGTGTAATCTGTGTAAAGGACTACATAAGAAATCCTAAGAAAAATGGATACAGGAGTCTGCACCTTATTGTGGAGGTTCCGATTTTTCTCTCAAACGAAAAAAAGAATATGAAGGTTGAGGTTCAGTTTAGAACCATAGCTATGGATTTTTGGGCAAGCCTAGACCATAAGCTTAAGTACAAAAAGGATAATTTAAGACATCCGGAGCTTATTGCTCAGGAGCTTAAGAAATGTGCTGATACAATTACTGCTATGGATTATAAAATGCAAGAAATAAGAAGTATGCTGGAGGAATAAAATGCCTAAGGAAATATGGAAGCCCGGCAATATGCTGTATCCCGTTCCGGCTGTCATGGTAACTGTAGGCGATGCAGAGGGCAGAGATAATATTATAACAATCGCATGGGCGGGTACTATAAACTCTGACCCGGCCATGGTATCAATTTCGGTAAGAAAATCAAGATATTCACATGAACTGCTGGAATTAAATGGTGAATTTGCAATTAATCTGGTCACAAAGGATTTGACCTTTGCCATGGATTATTGTGGCGTAAAATCAGGTAGGGATGTAGATAAATTTGAGGAAATGAAGCTACATAGGCTTAAGGCAAAAACCATAAATGTTCCTCTTATAGAGGAAAGTCCTGTC
>JBJENB010000258.1:0-3339 GCA_051879975.1 Wujia sp. | reverse complement strand
ACCAATATTGATGAGCTTATACGACACGTAGAGCTTTCTAATAAGTCAAATAAGAATGTATCGGATGAAATAAACAAATTAAATGAATATGCAGTAAAGATGCAGTCAATTATTGAGTTGATTAATGGTATCACTTCCCAGACCAGCTTGCTGGCTCTAAATGCAAGTATTGAGGCTGCAAGAGCAGGAGAAGCGGGAAGAGGCTTTGCTGTTGTAGCATCTGAAATTTCGAATTTGGCTACACAGACGGAGAATGCAACTGTTGATATTACGGAGCTGATAGATATTGTATCTTCTGAGTTGGCCAATATGGTTAATCTGATTGAGGATATGTTACATAATTCAGATGAACAGAATAAGGTAGCCAATAATACAGCTCATAGCTTCGAAGAGATTGCTGTAAAGGCTGAAACTGTTTATTATGAGGTAGAGAGGCTGAATGAACTGGTTACAGGTCTTACTGCTGCAAACGAACAGGTAATCAGAGGTATAGAGACTATTTCTGCTGCAACAGAAGAGGTTACGGCTCATTCCAGTGAAACTCTGGAAACCAGTGAGAGAAACAGTAGTATTACAGAAGAGGTCGAGGAGATTGTCGAAGTGTTAAGCAGTCTTGCAAATGAATTGACAGCTGTGGAATCATAGGAAAGGGCATTAGCTTTGCTTCAGCTTAAATGCACATAATTATATATGTAGTGGTTTATTATGGAGGGTATACATATTATGATTGATGTTGTGTGGAGAGACAGAAAACGAATTATTTTTGGTTTACCATGGACATTTACGAAATATGGCTTATCGGAGGACAGAATTTTTATTGAGACGGGATTACTGACTCTCAATGAAAATGAGGTTAGGCTGTATAGAATTATGGATGTTTCCCTTGAGAAAACAATATGGCAGAGATTATTTAATCTTGGAACGATTACCTGCTATTCATCAGATAAATCTATGGGAGTATTCAAAATTCGTAATATTAAGAATCCTAGCAAGGTTAAGGAGCTTATCTCTTCTTATGTAGAGGAAGAACGTTCGAGGAAGAGAGTTACAAGCAAAGAGTTTATCATGGATGATGGCTTTGATGGTCATGATAATGATGACGATATGATGGATGAAAATTAGTTTTTACTAATAGAATACAGTATATAGATGATAATGTATGAAAGGAGTTTTTCTATGAAGACATGTATCAAATGTGGAGCAACAGCAGACGATAAGGAATATATTTGTCCGGCTTGTGGAGCTGATTTGGTTAAGAAGACTAATTTTGCTCTCAAGCCTCAAGAGGAGAAAAAAAAGGTAGCCAATCCGATGGGTACAAGTGTGAGTACCGGTTCGGGACTTACAGATATTCTCAGGGCAGGGGATGACGAGGATGGTGTTGATAATGATGATTTTGTAGCCGGTTCCATACCTATTGCTTTATCGAAAACAATTATTGACGATAGTGACTATAAGGTAAAGCGAAAGTCAAAGCTTATCCCTAATATTATCAAGTTGGTTTTACTTTTACTTGTTTTATTTGGTATATACTATGTTGTCACTCAGGTTATACTTAAGGATGTTGGTGCGAAATCCAAGGAATCAGTTGTCAAGATTTACATAGAGGCCATAAATGATGATGATGTAGACAGATTCAAGGTTATTGTACCTGCTTATGTGGGGGATGCAAAGGGTGTATCTAGTGATTTAATTAATGAAATGGAAGATATTCATATAGACGGATATGATATTATTGAGGCAAATGAATTCGATACGGATGCATTAAATAAGCTTACAGAGGGAATTAAATTCCAGACAACAAAGACAGCTAATATCAGTGAAGCATATGAGCTTAAGGTAAGCTTTACCGCCCATGCTGAGGATGATACTAGTAATACATTTAATACTACGACTACGATGGTTGTTGTAAAGATTAGGGATAGCTGGTATTTGAATGTAATTGATTATGTAAATCCTATATTTGATAGAGAATAAATAAAAGGATTGAAAGTATGAATTAAAAAGCTGCCGCTTTAACGAATGGAAATTCGTGAAGCGGTAGCTTTTATTATATCATAGGAGAGTGCTTCCCACTAGCCCTCGGCGATTTTGGTAACTCCTACATAAATCTGAGAGATTTTATACCAGGTAGGATAATCTACAATACCGGTAGCAGGCAGATTAAATATTCTCTGAAAGCTTTTAACGGCGTTGGCAGTGTCTTCTCCATATATACCATCGGCAACAATGGTTGGAAGGGCAGGATAGGCAACACTGATTCGGTTCAGCTGTTCTTGGATTTGAAGCACGGCTTCCCCTGAGGAGCCTATTTCAAGATCATATCCGGGATATGAGGCAGGTATTCCGGATACAATTTCAGCCGTATTAACATAAATATCACTTCCGTAGTAGTATCTTAAAATATCAGTAGCACTCAGTCCGTCATCACCCAGATATTTTGAACCCCATTGGCTCATCCAGTTCGGGCAGGTTACCCTTTTACCATCACAATATTGTGTAAGAATAGGCTGTTTAACATTTGGCCTTGAAAGGAAATTTCCATATAAGTTATCTACGATTTGGGATACATTCTCGTATATGGTTTTACCAAATATCCATTTATGATCAAAGGCTGTAGATGAGGTAATGGTAAAGTTATATCCTTTATTCCGGTACCTCGAAACCACCACTGATTCGGGGTTGCTGAAAAAATTCATTAACATTGACTTTGAAGTGGATTTTTACTTCATCTTTGGTAATTTCTATGCGATTAACTAATTTGTTTATAAGTACTCGTTTGGTTTGTATATCCGCATTTAACAACATATCATGCCAGCTTGGAATGTTTTCTCTTATTTCTTCCCAATCATGAATAGTAACATTATATTTGTCAATTTCATCTTTGAGTTGATTGATTAGTGATAATTGTTTTTTCTCTTTCTCTTTTAGGATATCAAGAGAAGCTTTCAAATCTTCCAAGGACATAACAGCTTCTCCTCGTAATGCTTCCGGTATAGACTCTTTTAGAGTTGTGATATCTAGTCTTATTTTATTAATTTTTTGTATTTCTTTCTTTAATTTAGCTTCAATGTTTTTTTTCTCTGAGGTATTATTTTCTATTATGTGATAAAAAGCATCCTTACGATTTACCAACCCCTCAAGCTTATCAACAATAGAAGAGTATATTATTGGCTCAATCTTATCCGCACGATATCGCATTGCTTTATCATGAGGTATACCTTCTTGGGCATCCTGACATCTGTAAGCAGGAATCAGGCTTGAACGACGTTCTCCTGTGTCTTTTATTGTCCAATAGTTATATTTACTGCCATTTGTCATTTTACGACCACAATACCC
>JBJENB010000257.1:0-3372 GCA_051879975.1 Wujia sp. | reverse complement strand
CCACAGATGCCGAAGCCACCGGTACAGCCAATGCCGCAGGCACCACAGATGCCGAAGCCACCGGTACAACCAATGCCGCAGGCGCCACAGATGACGGAATCGCCTGTACAGTCAAAACCACAGGAGCCACAATCGGATAAGCCGGTTCAAGAATCAGATAAGGATGGGGCTACAATGTTGGCCAATAACGAACCACCTGTAGTACCGGCAATGGGTCGTCCGGTACCTGCGTCACAAAAGCCGGTTAACCCTGAGATTCCACAGGGAAGCTTAGTGGCTCAGATGGGAGTCAAACCTATACCACATATGGTGCGTAAGAAGACAGGTGAGATAATAAATATTACTAAGCCGGAATTTTCAATAGGAAAATCGCAGACAAAGGCGGATTATGCTATTGAGGATAACTCAGCTATCAGTAGAGTTCATTGTATTATTGTACAGAGAGATGGTGTAAATTATATAAAGGATAATGGTTCTACTAACCATACATATGTCAATGGAGTAGAGCTTGAGCCTGGCAAAGAGGTATTGCTTAAAAATAAGACAATAGTACATTTGGGTGATGAGGAATTTACCTTCCTTTTAAGAAAGGGAGATTAGTAAAACCGTGTGGGTGAAGTGATATTCACCTCAGAAAGGGAGAAAGTATGAGATATATAGCATCATTTCATACGGATGTTGGAATAAGCAAAAAAACAAATCAGGATTCGCTCGCGATAAAAATTGTTGAGACCAAGACCGGAATAGTAGCATTTGCTATTGTATGTGACGGTATGGGAGGCTTGGCAAAGGGCGAGTTGGCAAGCAAGGAGGTTACGCTTGCATTTTGTGATTGGTTCGACAATACACTCATTCAGGACATAGAATCAGGTGATTTTGATGAAAATGTCCTGGTAAAGCAGTGGAATGATATTGTGCAGCAACAGAACCAGAGATTGGGTGAGTATGGAGCACAAAATAATTTCATGCTTGGAACAACATTGTCGGCAATACTCATGTATAAGAATAATTACTACATCGTTCATGTGGGTGACAGTAGAATATATTGCATGACAGATGTATGTACACAGCTTACGAATGATCAGACATTTGTAGCCAGAGAAATAGCAGCAGGAAGGTTAACGCCTGAACAGGCAAAGACTGATCCGAGAAGAAGCGTGCTGCTTCAGTGTGTGGGAGCATCTCAGGTTGTTGAACCACAGTTTACCAAGGGAGAAATAGCTTCCAATGCTGTATATATGCTTTGCTCAGATGGATTCAGACATCAGATTAGTGAGCAGGAAATGCTTGAAAAGATTGGACCAAATATTGCCACTGATGAGGAAAAAATGAAGTATGGTTGTATTTACCTCACAGAGCTTGTAAAGAACAGAAAAGAAAATGACAACATTTCCGTTGCCGTAATTAAGGCTTGTAAGGATTAAAGGTGTACCGCAGATATACCGAGATATTAAGGTAAGCTGTATAGTATTCAAGGAAGGGTATGTAATGACTAAGGAAGGTACTGTATTAGACGGAAAATATGAAATATGGAAGGAAGTCGGACGAGGGGGCATGTCCATCGTTTATCTTGCCAGAGATAATCGACTTAATAAGCAGTGGGCGGTTAAGGAGATAAAAAACGATGGCTCTAAGTCTACCAAAACATTGCTGAAGGGCTTGGAGCGAGAGGCAAATATTCTCAAAAATGTCGATCATCCGGTACTTCCTCGTATCGTAGACATTATCAATCAGGATGGAACCATCTATGTAGTTATGGATTTCATAGAGGGTGAGACGATTTCTGACAGATTGAAGAAGGAGGGCGCACAACCACAGGAGCTTGTGATTGAGTGGGGTCTCCAGCTTGCTAGCGCCTTAGACTATCTGCACAATATGAATCCACCTGTAATTTACAGAGATATGAAGCCTTCAAATGTTATGATTAAGCCTGAGGGCGGTGTAAAGCTTATAGACTTTGGTACTGCCAAGGAATATGAGATAGAAAATAACGCTGATACAACAGCGTTGGGTACAAGAGGATATGCTGCACCGGAGCAGTTTGGAGATTCAAAGGGTCGAGGAATATATAAGACTGATGCACGAACAGATATATATAATTTGGGTGCGACTCTGTATCACATTGTTACAGGAATGAATCCGTGCGAACCTCCGTATGAGATAAAGCCTATCAGAGAGTGGAATCCTGCATTGTCATCGGGACTTGAGAAGATAATATTAAAATGTACTCAACCGGATCCGAATGACAGATATCAGAATTGTACTGAGCTTATGTATGCGCTGGAGCACTATACAGAGTTGGACGATGCATACAAAAAGAAGAACAAAAGGAAGATGGCGGGCTTTGTGGCTACCGTTGTATTGGGAGTGGCAGCAGCCGTTACCTCTGCATATGGTTATTCCGGACTTCAGAAAATTAAGATGAATAATTACATAAATTACATAGAGACAGGAAATGACTATCGTATTGAATCCCGTTATACTGAGGCGGCAGAGCAGTATAAGCTGGCCTTTGAATTAGACGGAAGAGATTCAGAAGCATATGAAAAGTTTATTCAGGTTTACATAGATTCATCTCATGAAATTAGAGAAGATGGTACAACTGAGCTTGATTTGGAAACCGGTCTTAACATAGTGGCGAATCAGATCAAAGCAGGGCATGGCAATGTTGACAAGAACAACGTCGTGCTGTATAAGCTTGCTATTACATATTTTGATGAGTTGAAGGATTATAAGACGGCACTTAAGTATTTCAATATGGTTGACAAGAATGATGCTGAGTATGGTGAGCTAGCTCAGTACTACAGCTCAGTATCTCTGATTTTGTCAAGCACGAGTATAGATGTTGAAGAGCTGCTGGAAACTGTAAACAGCTTTGCAAACTATAATCAAAATGCCTACAATAACCAAAGCAGTGTAAAATATGTAAATTACAAGGCAATGGGTCAAATATATACAACAATCATTAACACAGCCGGAGTAGCTGAACAGGCAGTTGTTGTTATTGAACAGGCAGTTGAAGACCTTGAAGAGTATACTGGAACTGATATAGACGTAAATGATTATTTCTATGCATATTACGATAATCTTACTATTATTTATGAAAATCTTGCGAAGAATGCCACAGACGAGATAACAAGAAATCAGCATTATAATAATGTAATTAACTACTGCAATGAATATCTCACCATATTGCAAATCAAGGTAGATGAAAATGGCATGATTGGTATAGGCGGTTCAGAGGATAATGAATTTAATACTGCTTACTACAACAAGATGATGATGATGGCAGATTGCTACAAGGCAATGAATGACTACGAAAAAGCCACAGAGATATTTGAACAGACAGAAAAAGTATTGGGCAAGAATAAT
>JBJENB010000256.1:0-13830 GCA_051879975.1 Wujia sp. | reverse complement strand
ATAGAAAGATTGCCACAACCATCAGTATTGATACCTCCCTCATTCAGTATGAAAAGGACTTCGGTCCCGGTATTGGTTTGGCTTTGATTGGAGAATATGATATTGACGGCAATCTTTCAATAGAGCATTATTATCCATATCTTCGAGGTGATACATTTTCGCGATATGAGAATATTACCATAGAAAAACAGACTGATAAGGAATCCTATGCCGGTGTGTGTGAGGATTATCGTTTAGGCATGACCCTAATATTTTATCTAATTAACACTGCCGACTATGCAAAATCAAAATGGTTTAATTATTCAAACCGTAACCTATGTGATGTTAAATTATCCGCCCTTTCTATACAGGGGACAATTCTTCTGGGTGTGAAAAAGGATAAGCAGCAGCTTCAAAACGAAAATGAACAACGCATCAATAGAAACAATCTTCTTGCAGCTGCCAAAAGCGGAGACAATGAGGCAATAGAAAACCTCACTCTTGAGGAAATGGATATCTATACTGCTATTGGTAACAGGATTAAAACAGAGGATATCCTTTCAATTGTCAACACAAGCTTTATGCCATGTGGTGTTGAATGTGATCATTACATGGTAATTGGAAATATATTGAAGGTTACTGAGTTGATAAATAGCTATACAGATGAATTAGTCTACAACCTCTTAATTGAGACAAATGACATCGTATTGAATGTAGGAATAAATAGTCTGGATCTTCAGGGAGAGCCTAAGGAGGGGCGCCGTTTTAGAGGAGAAATATGGCTACAAGGGTTAGTAAGAATATAAGTATGAAATAAAAACGGAGCTACACCTAATTTTAGGATGTAGCTCCGTTTTTAAAGCTTACCATTTTATTAATATCGCATATGTACTTCGATAATTAAATGCTTCGTTTTATCTATCGCAAATTGTACTTCTGTTCAAAATTATATAATGCTCCATACAGATTAGAGTCATTTCTATACTTGCATACATTCACTTTTATTTTATCAAATACATGGGCAGTCTTGGCAAGCAAGTCAACCTTCCTTTTAACACCCTCAATCATAGCCGGCTGTGCACTTATTCCGCCACCAATCAGAATAATCTCCGGATCAAGAATCACATACATCGCACAGCAATACTTCGCTATTGCAAGGTACCATTTATCCAATATATCAATGACCTGTTTATCGCCGGCATCTGCCCATTCATAAATCTTCTCTCCGGTAACATCATTTGGTTCAAGTCCCTTAGCCCATGCAACCCTACAAATAAGCGCTCTGGTTGAATTGTTCATGGACCACATATAAGGAAATCTTTTAATAGTTCCATCTACGCCATAGCGACCTTCAAAATCAGCCATTTCCCTTGCCTGTTCCTCGGTAATCTCATCAAAGCAATAGGATACCTCCCCTGCCAGAAAATGGGAGCCACGATGTATTTTGCCATCTATAACAATTCCCCCACCAATTCCTGTACCAAATATCAGTACACATGCATTCTTACAGCCCTTGGCATTTCCCAGCCAAACCTCAGACAGTGCAGCACATTTGCCATCATTTTCCATAGCAACTCTTACCTGGTCACAGCGAGCCGACAAGCGTTCTCCTAGCTTTATCTTATTAAGAAAAATAAGTGCTCCGCCACCATAGACAACACCATTGTCCACATCTATCTGACCCGGAAGACTCATAGCGATTCCATCTATTTTTGCCTTCTTCTTAAACTCGTCGTATACATTTCCAAGTGAATCGATAAATCTTTCAAGGGCATCATCAACTTCCAAAATAGTCTTCATCTTACCCTTCTCTATAAACTCTCCTGTCTCAGACATTAGCGCATACTTTACTGAACTGCCGCCTACATCAAATACGAGATACATAAATTTCCTCCAATTCATAAACGAAGCCGTGTACTGGAAAAAAGCTTCATATCCATATGTTTATTTTCATTATATATCGCAATGGCATAAACAATCAAGATACATAAAATATTGATGCTTAAAATCTGCAAATTTGCGGGCCGTTAGATATGCCCTACAATTATTATCCAAATATATAAGATTTTTTGTAAATCTTTTGATATGATCAAAATTAACAATGAAGCTTTTATGACTTTGAAAGAAAGAGGGCTCATCCGCCAGACGACTTGCCCAATATCGTAAATTGTAAATGCTTTCATAGGTGCTTTCAACAGTATAAATATATACCTTACCTATTCTTGTCTCAATCATAATAATATTGCAGGCATCAATAGTATAATTATCCTTTTTGGTTTCAATAACTATTTTCTTGGTTTGGATATAATACTGCAGCAGAGCATCCTTAAAATTTCTGTTAAATCTTTCACGTGAAAGTGGCTTAGTCATATAACGAAAAACCTGATATTTCAAAGCCTCATCCAGATAAAAATCAAAGGCTGTAATTACTATTATTATAACCTTGCTATTTCGTTGTTTAAGATGTTGACTGGCATGTATACCGCTTTTTACACCCATCTCAACATCGACAAAAGCAATGTCTACCCATCCGTCAAATTTGTCCAGTTCATCACCGGTTTCAAATTCAATAACCTCAACTGCCTTTCTTGCTTCAGCATCAAAATAATCCTTTATGAGCTTTGATACTTTATTACGGAATATCCTATCATCATCGCAAATTGCAATTGTCATTTATAGGCTTCCCCCCTTATAAAGCAATATCACCGTGTGGAAAGTATTTGTTGCTTCCTCGAAGTGGTATTCTACATTACCATTATATCTTTTAGCTACCCTCTGCATGCTAAGTGTTCCCAAGCCATGTTCTTCCGGATCCTGTTTGCTACTGATGAATCTGCCCAATGAATTTTTCTCCGGTTTTCTCTCACAAGAATTCTTCAGTGTAATTACAATAGCATTATCATTTACGGATTTGATTTTCAAATCAACAAATGGAGTTGCAGTTTTGATAGCTGCCTCTACAGCATTATCCAAGGCATTACAGAATAGTGCCGTAATATCCGTATCATCAATAAAACTAATATCAGCTCCTGAAACATCCAGGTCATAGTCAATATTATATTTCTTACAATATGCCTTGTACCTGCTCAGTATAATATTCATGCTTTTGTTTTTCGTATATTCAAATATATTGGTCAGCCCTGGAAGATCAATTAAATTCCTTATATATTCCCTCATTTCATCCTCTGATGATTCAGCACACATTTCATTCAGTGTAATCATGTGATTCTTTATATCATGTATAAGGACCTTCTGGTTATCATCCTGCTTAGCAATCAGCTCATTATAGCTATCGGTCATCCTTTCCTGTTCTCTTTGCAATATCAGACTATAATAACTTTCCTGCTGCTTTTGAACAAATTCTTGAAGCCAAAATATCATAATATTTATAATTATTAACGAGGTAAAGCATACTATAATAATAATTTCAGATAATAAATTGAAGCTAAAAGAAAAACAAATGTATAATAAAGAAATCGACATTATTCCTGTAAAGATCATACATACGACTATCATTATGTTAACCTTTAAAGAGCCATTATTTCTATCTCGCCTAATATAATAAACTATATATGCTATGCATAACCAGTACAAAAGCTTTGAAATAAAGAAGGTTGCTACAACAACAAACACATTTGATGACCAATCGATATATTGTGCTATACTTTTTGATATTAAATTCAATGCTATTGCTTCAGTTAATGACATTAAAATAGTCAAAAAAATAGAATAAAAAAATGCTAAACTAACTCTACACTCGTAACATAAAATACCTATTAAAACATGTGCTAATAAAAAAGTATATACATTAAGATATAACAAATGCATAAAAGCCATCGCACAATGAATGAAATACATTGATGTGTATATTAATATTTTTTTGATAAAAGAAATCCTAGACTTAAAAATATGGTCAAAAAAATAATACGCTATTATACACTCAATAACACATGTGATTAAAAAAATAAATTTGTCCTGCATAGTTTTCTCCTTTGTAAAACTGTAAAAATATTTAAACAGCTTCTATATATGAAAATAGAAGCTGTTATCAACAAAATGGATGCAAAAACTATTTTTTTGCATCCTTCAAAACAAATATATTTATAATCTGTCTAATAATTTCCAAATCGGTTTCTGAGCACAAATTAAGCGAATCCAGTATATCCTTATTAACGTTATTGGAGTTCATGCTCCCTAGCATCAGATAGTCAGGAGTTACCTTTAGGACCCTGCATATATTGCACAACAGGTCATAGCTAGGCTTGACCTTGCCTGTTTCTATGGAAGAAAGGTGATTGGTAGAAATATCCAGCATCTCAGCTAATTTAATCTGCTTTATGCCCAAATATTTTCGTCTGGTTTTAATTCTTTGTCCAAATTCAATTGTACTAATTTTGTTCTCCAATTTATCATATCCTTTGTTTTTCTGTTATTTTATCAACATAGACATTATATTTGAACAAAGTACAAAAGAAATATTCTTTAAAAGTTTATATTTATCAGTAAATATTTTAAAGACTTTTTCTTAGTTATATTGATTATTAAACAATTTTATCTTTTTATTAAACAAAACCTTATCATTCCTTGCTTTTTGCATAACTATGGTAGATTAAAAGAATGAAGCCATGTAAACTACTGTTGTTGGATTATGATTTCACAGAAAAGGAGGACATAATGAATAATTCATCTAAAATTACAAAAGGACTAAAGGATATACTTAACAAGGAGCTTATAGAGAGCCAGTCAACTATAGCTACTTTTGTTTTTTACAATCCAGAGAAGCCGGAGGGCTTAGACAAATGGTTACAGGATGCAGAGAATAATAGATAAAATCCTAAACTGGCTCGTTTGGTCGAAAGAAATATCTCCTTCGGAGATTGATATATACAGATATGCTTTGGAACGATTAATGGTAAAATTTCTGCCAATGGTATTTATCCTGATCTTTGGGATATTTTACAAGGAGTTTCTATTGACAGTACTTGTTTCCACAGTATTTCTTATGTTACGAAAGTATAGTGGTGGCAGACACGCCAGCACTATGATAAGGTGCTTTGCATTATCAATTCTGGTAATATGTGGACTTGTGATGGCAGCCTGCCATATTGACAACTCATTGGTTATGTTGTTATCAATCATACTTTGCTCAATAATTCTTATATATCTTGGACCTGAGCGTAAAAATGGTACTCTCAATGAACAAATATTTTTACATTGTAAGAAAAAATTATATTTCTGCATAGCAGGTATTATTATTTTATACATATCACTGAGTATCATTGAACTGACAAAATTTGCTGTAGGAATTGTTCTGACAACTGCTGTAGTGACAATTTGCAGAATACCATATTCCTACAAAAAGAAAACAAAAATATCACTACAAGTATAACTACTAAAAAATTTCAACTGTGAATACATAATCCAACATTTTTTATGCAAAATAATTATTTACATTTTCCTCACAATAATTTAGAATATATGAGTGAATGTTTCTGTAGCTCAGCAGGATAGAGCAACCGCCTCCTAAGCGGTAGGTCGGGCGTTCGAATCGCCTCAGGAACATTATTTTACCACCAGACAATGCGCTGGTGGTTTTCTTAAATAGATTGGAGAATCATATGTTTGCAGCAAATAAAGATGCATCAATTAAGTCGAATACGGAAAAGATATACGTAATCGGTCATAAGAATCCGGATACCGATTCCATTTGTTCAGCTATCTGTTATGCATATCTGAAGAAGACCATAAGTGGTGATAACTATATTCCCATGCGGGCCGGGGAGGTCAATGACGAGACCAAGTATGTATTGAAATATTTTCAGGTTGATGCACCTGACTTTATGGAAAATGTTCATACACAGGTAAAGGACGTTGAATACAGACACATGGATGGAGTGAAAAAGAATATTTCCATTAAGAGAGCCTGGGAAATTTTAAGTGAAAACAACGCAACTACACTTCCGGCGGTTGACAGCCACGGACACCTTGAGGGAATAATTACTGTCAGAGATATTGCCATGACCTATATGGAGGTTTATGACAATAGAATTATCGCAACTGCTGCTACCCCTTATTCCAATATTATAGATACCCTTTCCGCAGAGCTAATCGTGGGAAATGCCGATGACAAGGTAACCTCCGGAAAAGTATTAATAGCAGCAGCCAACCCTGATATGATGGAAAACTATATATCTAAGGGAGACATCGTAATCCTCGGAAACAGGTACGAGTCTCAGCTTTGTGCCATAGAAATGGAAGCTCAGTGTATCATCATCTGTGAAGGGGCAACGGTTTCCAAAACAATTAATAAGCTGGCAGAGGAGAGAGGCTGCTCAATTATAAGCACACCTTATGACACCTACACGGTAGCACGACTTATTAATCAAAGTATTCCAATCGGCTACTTTATGAAGAAGAATGGTCTAATCACATTTTCAACAGAGGACTATATTACAGATATTCGTGAGGTAATGGCCGGTAAGCGCCACCAATATTATCCGGTTTTAAATGATTGCGGTAAATATGTTGGTCTTATTTCACAGCGAAACTATTTGAACGCAAATCCTAAGAAGGTAATCCTTGTTGACCACAATGAGCGTTCACAAACCGTTGACGGAATAGAGGATGTTACACTTCTTGAGATTATTGACCACCACAGAATTGGTGGACTACAGACTATGAATCCGGTATTTTTCAGAAATCAACCCCTTGGTTGTACTGCCACCATAATTTATCAGATGTTTTTGGAAAATGGTGTTGATATTCCGAAAAATATTGCAGGTCTACTATGTTCAGCAATCATTTCAGATACACTAATGTTCCGTTCACCTACCTGCACTGCTATCGACCAGGAAGCCTGTCAGAATCTTGCAAAGATAGCAGGTATAGACCCTGAGGAATTTGCCTTCAAAATGTTTGAGGCCGGCAGTAAGCTTAAAAACAAAACTCCAGAGGACATATTCCATCAGGATTACAAGGAATTCTCAACTGATACAATAAAAATAGGTATCGGTCAAATTAGTTCCTTTAATGGGGATATCCTTGCCGGACTTAAACCACAGATTTTAGACTACATGAAGGATTTCTACAACAAGAGTAATGTGGATGTTCTCTGCTTTATGCTAACCAATATTTTCTGTGAATGTACAGATTTATTATATGTAGGCAAGGATGCAGAGCCACTTCTAGTCGAGGCATTTAAGCTACAAGAGGATGAGGTCAAGGATGGCAGCGTTCATCTGCTCAACATTGTATCCCGCAAAAAACAGGTTATTCCAAGCATAATTAATGCGGCCCATCTGTAGTGATTATATACAGTTTGAATATTCAGATTTAATATGTTATCATACTTATTATAGTATAGAAAAACGAAGGAGGCAGCCATGAATCATAGAGGACAATCAACTCTTACAATAAGTGCTGTGGGCTTTGTAGCCGCATTGCTTATAGATTTATATTTGATAATTGCATATACATCAAGCATTGAGCTGATTATTCCGGTGTCCTTAATCGTCATTGTTGACACCTATTTCCTGGTAGACGGAATTTTGGCCAAGGTAGATGAGATAGCCTCCATCAATATTGATAAGCAAAACGAACTGACTAAGGTTGAGAAGGGAATCTATTCTGTGGCGAAAAGGGAAGAGGTTGCCCGTACACAGAGCATGTCAGCAGTTCTTGATTTAATGCTTGAGCTTAAGGAAGAAAATTCAAAGCTATATAAAGAGCTCATTGAACAGGACAAGCTTCTGGCTAAGATTAATATTAAGAGAGATACTGACAACACCACTAAGATTGTTAACAGTAATGAAAGAGTTGCTGTTCTCATAGCACAAATGGCAACTGCCAATGCCAAGTCCCAGACAGAAGCTATTGATATTCTCAATGACATTTGCAAGGAGCTTGAGGAGAGGAACGGAAAGCTAAATACAGCAAATGATTATTCATCCCATCTCAGGGTGATGAAGTCAAAAGCAGAATAGTGAAGGATTTATATGAATTATATTGTTTTTGATCTTGAATGGAATCAATGCTGTGGCGGACATGAATATGAAAATCCCCGAATGCCATTTGAGATTATAGAAATTGGAGCAGTTAAGCTGGATTCAAAATTTAATATTATCGATAGTTATTCAAGCATAGTAAAACCGAGATTATATAAAAAGCTTCAACCTCATATAAAGGCAATCCTTAACTATGATGAAACAACTCTTAGGACCGGAAGACCTTTTGATATGGTGTGCAGGGAATTTTTGAAATGGTGTGGTGAGGATTATACCTTCTGCACCTGGGGTTCCATGGATTTGAGTTATCTTCAAAATAATATGGATTACTACTATATGAAACCACTGGCTGCTCCACTGATGTATTATAATATACAGCAAATCTATGCAGAGCTTTATGAATCGGACGGAGCAATCGTAAAGCTTGAAAAGGCTGTTACACAATTAAAGCTTGTTATAGATCGCCCTTTCCATTCAGCCGTAAATGATGCTTATTATACGGGTCTTGTTATGAGCACCATGAAGCCGAAGGATTTAACTGACAGATATTGTTATGACATATATAATAATCCTAAATCAAAAGAGGACGAAATAATTTCTCACCATAAAAATTACATGGAACACATTTCCAGAGAGTATGAGACTAAAAAGGAGGCAATGACTGATAAGGATCTAACATCCATTCGATGTTACAAATGTAATAAAAGGGCCAGCAAGAAAATCAAATGGTTTTCCAATTCTCCAAATTCATATATATGTGTTGGAAAATGCTGGTACCATGGCTTAGTCACTGGGCGAATACGATTTAAACAATCAAAGGATGGAAAAATATTTGCAATAAAAACCATAGTTCCCACGGATAAAAAGGGAATGGAGGAAATCCGCAACAGACAGGATGAGCTTCGACTGAAACGCCAGGCAAAACGACATAGTAAAAAAGAAAAGCTTAAGTTCGAGTAATAATACAAAACAGCCCCTTTACATAAGGGGCTGTTTTGTTGCTGTTCCCGCCTTTCTCGGATACGTTCCGAAGGTGGGTTTTATTTTTTTAATGAAAATAAAGCTTCTTCCGATATCTGAATCCGGGAGAGTAAGCTTAACAGTCTTTTCAAGACTTCCTCCAAGTAGCTTTATGGCCTTTTTCCCCATTTCCAGCTCTTCGTCCACATTGCCGGTTTTATATGGAATAAAATATCCTTCCTGCTTTACAAAGGGAATACAGTACTCGGACAACACTGCCATATTGGCAACTGCTCTTGAGACCACCAAATCAAATTTCTCTCTTAATTCCTTATTTCTTCCGCCTTCCTCTGCCCGGCTGTGAATCGCCTGACAATCAGAAAGTCCCAATTCATCTATAACCTCCTGAAGAAATTTTACTCTCTTATTCAATGAATCAAACAAGGTAACCTTAAGGGAAGGAAATGCAATCTTAAGTGGTATTCCCGGAAAACCGGCACCGGTTCCAACGTCAATAACCTTAAGGTCTCTATCCTTTAACTCATAGCACGAGGCTAGGGCAACACTGTCTATAAAATGCTTAAGTATCACCTCATCCCTCTCCGTTATGGCAGTAAGGTTCATAACCTTATTCTTTTCTATCAGCATCTGATAATAGCCCTCGAACTGTTTTATCTGTAAATCGGTTAAGGACGTACCTGTGATTTCTTCAATATATCTGCTTAATCTTTCCATATCATTTCCTCTTACCTTTATTTAGCACTCAGATAAATCATAAGCACCGACACATCCGCCGGTGATACTCCGGATATTCTTGAAGCCTGACCAAGGGACGCAGGTCTGATTGCAGAAAGCTTCTGCCTTGCTTCCTTTCTGAGGTTATCAACATCATCATAGTTGATATCAGCAGGAATAAGCTTCTTCTCCATTTTACGAAAATGTTCAACCTGAAGCTTCTGTCTGGAAATATATCCGTCATATTTAATATCTATATTTATCTGTTCAATTATCTCAGGGGAAAGCTCATCCATAGAAGGTCTGTCGGGGTCAAGAGGTGCAAGCTTCTCATAATCAAGCTCCGGTCTTCTAATCAATTCAGCAAGAGAAGCAGCAGTCTTAAGCGGTGCACTTCCATAAGACTCAAGGAATTCCTGAATTTTCTTGTTTGCACCAACCATTACCTCTCCAACACGGGCTATCTCACTCCTGATTTTATCTCTCTTTTCACAAAAATGTGCATACCTCTCATCATCGATAAGACCTATTTCATGACCTATATCCGTAAGTCTAAGGTCAGCATTATCCTGACGAAGGAGAAGTCTGTACTCCGCACGAGAGGTCATCATACGATAAGGCTCATTTGTTTCCTTTGTTACCAAATCATCTATGAGAACGCCAATATATCCCTCTGAACGGTCAAGTATTACCGGCTCCTTTCCGGCTACCTTCCTGGCAGCATTAATTCCTGCCATTATTCCCTGAGCTGCCGCCTCCTCATATCCGGAGCTGCCGTTTATCTGACCGGCAGAGAAGAGTCCTTCCACATCCTTAAACTCAAGATTTGCACCAAGATTGACTGCGTTGATACAATCATACTCGATTGCATATGCATTTCTTACTATCTTAACATTTTCAAGTCCCGGAACTGTATGAATCATTGCATATTGCACATCCTCAGGGAGAGAGGATGACATACCACCCATATACATTTCATTTGTAAACTCACCCTCCGGCTCAATGAAGAGCTGGTGCCTGTCCTTATCCGGAAATTTCATTACCTTATCTTCAATGGAAGGACAGTATCTTGGGCCCGTACCCTCAATAAAGCCTGAGAAAAGCGGTGACCTATCTATATTATCCCTGATGATTTTGTGAGTATCCTGATTTGTATAGGTAAGCCAGCAGGAAATCTGCTCCCTCTTAATATCCTCCTCGGTATTGGTGAAGGAAAACGGAACTATATGCTCATCACCCTTTTGCTCCTCCATCTTAGAGAAATCAATCGTTTTCTTATCAAGTCTTGCAGGCGTACCTGTCTTAAATCTCCTGATAAAAATTCCTGCATCCCTCATGGAATCCGACAAATGATTTGCCGCCATAAGTCCATTTGGTCCTGTATGATTAACCACATCTCCATATATACATCTCGCCTTAAGATAGGTTCCTGTACAAAGCACAACTGCCTTGGCATAATAAGTAGCTCCGGAAAATGTTTTCACACCTCTTATTATCTTTGTCGGCTTTCCATCCTCCGGCTTCTCAGCATTTTCATAAAGTAGCTCGGATACCTCTGCCTGTCTAAGTGTAAGCTTGTCCGTATTCTGAAGGGTAAGTCTCATTTGCTTGGTATATTCCACCTTGTCAGCCTGTGCACGAAGGGAATGAACTGCCGGTCCCTTTGATACATTAAGCATCTTGGACTGAATATAGGTTTTATCTATGTTTTTGCCCATCTCTCCACCCAGTGCATCAATCTCTCTTACCAAATGCCCCTTTGAGCTTCCTCCTATATTTGGGTTACAAGGCATCATGGCAACACTGTCCATGCTGATTGTAAACAGAATAGTTTCCATTCCAAGTCTCGCCGATGCCAAAGCCGCCTCGCATCCCGCGTGACCGGCACCAACAACTATCACATCATATTCTTCCTCAATAAATGTATTACTCATCTCTATACATAGCCTTCCTATACGATGATAAATATCAAATAATAATCATCAAACCTATCCATATTATATCTAATCATAAATCTCAATAATTCTATCACACATACACAGATAATTTCAACATTCTTGTACTTGTAAGATTTGAGACAGTACAAAGGACATTCTACAATGATTCGCATGCCATAAATAATATTGCTTGGTATTTATATAATTTAATGATACAATTTATGTATTCAAAATAATTTTGATATGGAGACTATTATGAAGGATACAATAGCAGCAATTGCCACAGGAATGGGCAATTCGGGAATTGGAATAATCAGAATAAGTGGACCGGAGGCAATAGAAATAGCAGATAAGCTTTTTGTTCCGAAAAATAAACATAAAACCATAAGCAATATGGAATCCTATACCGCCGCCTATGGAAATATTCAATATAACGGCGAAATATTTGATGAGGCAATTGTCCTTGTAATGAAGGCTCCTGCCACATATACTACTGAGGATGTGGTTGAGCTTGATTGCCACGGTGGAGTTACAATTCTCAAGAGAATACTTGATTTAGTAATAAGGCTTGGTGCAAGACCGGCTGAACCGGGAGAATTTACAAAGCGTGCCTTTATAAATGGTCGAATTGACATGTCACAGGCAGAATCAATCATGGATTTAATTCACGCAAAAAATGAAATGGCAGTAAAATCCTCCATGAACCAGCTAAAGGGTTCTCTCACAAAGATAATAACTGAACTGAGAAATACCCTGTTATATAAAATTGCTTACATTGAATCCGCCCTGGATGACCCGGAAAATTACTCTCTGGACAGTTTTCCACAGGAGTTGAAAACCGATGTGGATAACATGTTGATAACTGTTGAAAAGCTGATTAATTCAAGCTCTAACGGACGTATCATTAAAGAGGGAATAAGAACCGTTATCCTGGGTAAGCCTAATGCCGGCAAATCCTCCGTACTGAATATGCTCTTAGGGCAGGACAGGGCTATAGTAACTGATATAGAGGGAACCACCAGAGATACCCTTGAGGAATATGTAAATATCGACGGAATTACGCTAAATATCGTGGATACAGCCGGTATTCGTGACACGGAGGATGTTGTTGAAAAAATTGGTGTCGATAAAGCAATAGAAACAATTTCTGATGCTGATTTAATACTCTATATAGTAGACGGAACAGCCAAATTAGACGAAAATGATTACACCATTATGAATAAGATTAAGGGTAAAAAATCACTTACCCTTATCAATAAAAACGATCAACAAATAATTGTGGATAAAATGTTGATAACTAATAGAATAGACACAAAAATCATTGAAATATCGGCTCTTAATGGAGACGGTCTGTCAGAGCTACATGACTGCCTCAAGGAAATGTTCTTTAATGATGAATTAGCCTATAATGATGAAGTCTATATAACAAACCTTCGCCACAAGTCTCTTCTTTATGACACAAAAGAAAGTCTTAACAGAGTGCTGGACAGTATTGAAATGCAGATGGGAGAAGACTTTTTCACAATCGACCTCATGTCAGCTTATGCAAGCCTCGGTAAAATAATAGGTGAGGAGCTTGAGGATGATTTGGTGAACAAGATATTTGAGGAATTCTGCATGGGAAAATAACCTTTTTCTTAAAATACTTTTTCCTAGAAACTGTATAAACATAGTGTTGACAAATATTTATATATATAGTAATTTAGATATATAGATATTCTATATAAATAAATAGAATATCTATATTTACTATTATTATAATGGAGGGAAAAAGTATGAGAAAAACGAAAAAAACCATTGTAAGTTTATTAGTTTGCACTATGTGCTTTATTATTTTTAATTGCAGAAGTGTTTCTGCCAGCGAAAATAATATTGATGATGGAGTGATTATTGAAACTGAGGATGGATATGAATATGTATATACTCCTGACAAGGAATGCTGGGACGAGTTAGGTACTTATACTAATAAGATAGAAGCTCTTCAGATTCCTATTGATACATTAGACCAATTAAGCACTGAGGAAATAATTATACTAATTACAAAATATCCTTTACTAAATAACATTGGTAATTATGATACTCTTTATGACGGATATTTACAGCTTAAGAATAACTTTCAGGCAATTGATTATGTTCTTCAGAGAGAAGATTGCTTTGAAGAGTTATTAGATTTCTATAGAAATTATGAAATACCTGAGGAAAGAATAATTGACTAG
>JBJENB010000255.1:0-3397 GCA_051879975.1 Wujia sp. | reverse complement strand
ACTTATTTGACGATGATGATGAGGATGACGATGATGACTACGAACCTCCTGTTCGTTCAAAGAAAAGTGGAGCAGCATATAGCAAAACATCTGCTTCCGGCAATTCTTCATATGCTTCTTCAAATAAAGCTACCTCTTACAGCAATTATAATACACAACCGAAACAACAGGCAAGACAGCCTCAATCAAGTGGTAAATTAGTTGATTTTAATAATAGCAGGCAACAGCGCCAGGAAGGCAAGGTAAGTAACGAAGTGTATGTAATTAAACCACAGGAAATTTCCGACTCACAGACTGTTACAGATTTTTTAAAAAATGGAAAAACAATTGTAATCAATATGGAGGGGCTTGAGCTTGCTCCTGCACAGCGAATTATCGATTTTATTGGTGGTGCGTGCTATGCGTTAAATGGTACTCTTCAAGCTATTTCGGCAAATATTTTTATTGCTGCACCTTCATCAATTGAGGTATCCGGGGATTTAAGAGAGGAAATACTGAACGAAACAACGGTTTCACCTCAACTGGGAAGATACTAAGGAATTATTTCATATATACGAACTACAAAGGGGGATTTGGGGGATGCTTACTCCGGTTGATATTCAACAGAAGAAATTTCATATGGGTTTAGGTTATGAGAAGAAGGATGTTAATACCTTTCTGGAAGAAGTGACTGCTGATTATGAGCAAATGTTTCGTAGCAATGCAGAATTAAAAGAACAGGTAGCAACACTTACCGACGAGCTTCAACATTATAAGACCAAAGAAGCTTCTCTCGAAAAATCAAAGCTTCTCGCAGAGAAGGACTCGGAAGATAAAAAATCCAAAGCAAGTAAAGCAGCAAAGAATATAGAATTAGAGGCAAAAAATAAGGCAAAATTAATTCTTGCTGATGCCGAGAAAAAGCTGACAAAGCTTGAAAATCAAATAAGTGTACTCGAAACACAATACGCAGCATATAAATCAAATTTTGCTTTACTAATTAAACAACAATTTGAGCATTTGCAGGTTAACGATTTTGATGTTGATGCCATGATAGATGAAAAATCACTTGCTTTACTTGGTGCAGGTGTAAAAGCCGGTTCAGGTAATAGCTCCTTTGGAACCTATGGTGGTGATCCACAGATGAGAGACGAATCAACCTTAGGTGGAATGCAAGGTGGCTCCGGTGGATTTGGAAGTGGTGGAGATATGAATAGCGATAGCTCTGTATATACTTCAAATCTGGGTGCTAATGATAACTTCGTGGATCCTTTTAATCCTGACAAAAAGGAAAACGGAAGATATAATCCTTATGCAGACCCTAATGAGGTAAAAAAAGAAAAAACAAAGAGTAATTTCAAGGTTACAAGTAGTGGTTCTTCTAAGGCCTCAAACAGAAAAAAATCTGTAGAAAATCCTTCTACTCCCAGTTAACTCCGAGAGTAAGATGGACTCACAGGATAAAGAAAAAGATGCGATTTCTGAGATACCAACTATAATAGCTGATTTGGAAGAGCATAAAACAGAAGTACATAGTTCAGATGAGCATAAATCTGAAGACAAGGTTGTATCTGATACAGAGAATAATGCAGATGTGAATACGGATTCTAAAGCAGATTCCGATACAAATTCAACTGAAAATATAGATACCCAAGAGAAGATTCATGAGGATGAAATAGAAATTGCTGTAGATGATTCTAATCTATTGGGTGACGGTTCAGAGGATACAGAAACCGATGAATTTGGTTTTGAAATCATAGAATAAAAAAGAAATATAGGAGAATTACCATGGAACCATTGATTGTACATTATGATAATAAGCCTATATATAACATTGAATATACTGACAATTTCGATTTGTTGGCAACCAAGCTGTCTGAGCTTGGATATGCCGATAGAAAGATTTGTGTGGTATCAGAAACTAATGTAGCATCCTTATATATGGATGCTATATTGTTATGTATAGGAAAATGTTGTAGTAAGACTTATCATTTTGTTTTTCCTGAGGGAGAGCAGAGTAAAAATCTTGAAATAGTGAAGGATTTATATACATATTTAATAGAGAATAAATTTGATAGAAAGGATGTTTTGATCGCACTTGGTGGTGGTGTTGTAGGAGATTTAACAGGCTATACTGCTGCAACCTATCTGAGAGGTATCGATTTTATACAAGTGCCTACAAGCCTCTTATCTCAAGTTGATTCAAGTATCGGTGGTAAAACAGGTGTAGATTTTGATTCTTATAAAAATATGGTGGGAGCATTTCATATGCCGAAGCTTGTATATATAAATCTTACTGTTTTAAAAACCCTCAGCGAACGACAATTTTGTTCCGGTATGGGAGAAATTATTAAGCATGGACTAATTAAGGATAATGAATACTTTAATTGGTTGGTTGATAAACAGGATTTAATCCGCTCAAAACAAATGGATATCTTAGCTGAGATGATAAGGCAAAGTAATGTTATTAAGAAAAATGTTGTGGAAAATGACCCAACAGAAAAGGGTGAACGAGCATTACTTAATTTTGGACATACTCTTGGTCATGCCATTGAGAAATACATGAATTTTGATTTTTTACATGGCGAATGCGTTCTTATTGGGTGTATTTTATCTACTATTATTTCTTATAACAAACAATTGATATCTTTAGAAGAAAAAAATAGAATTATTGAAGCGATACAAGTCTATAATATTCCTAAGCTTCCTTCAGATATAAATATTACTGAAATCATAAAATATACTAAAAATGACAAAAAGGTTGAAGGAAATAAAATCAAGTTTATTTTATTAAGAAAGATAGGAGAGGCCTATATAGATTTGGATGTATCTGACGAAGATATGACCATAGCTATTGAGGAGTTTATTAGCAAATAAATATGAGCAAAAAAATTGAAATCAAAGAAGAAAGAAAAACAGATGATAAAATAATTAAAATTGATGAGGAAGCTGTTGATAAAGAAATTGCTGATTCTACTAAAAATACAACAGTAAAACGTTTTAAAATATATTTCTTTCCCATTATAATTATCGCTTTATTAACAGCCTTAGATCAACTATTTAAATTTATTATTTCATCTAATTTTAAATTATACGAATCAAAACCAATCATTAAAGACATTTTAGAGATTACATTTATCAAAAACGAGGGTGTAGCCTGGGGATTATTTCAAGGAAAAAGAGTAATATTTTTAGTTATCACTGCAATTGTTTTGTTGGGTTGTTTTTTTATATATTCAAACATAAGTAATAAGAAGAAATACATTCCGCTTAAAATTTGTATCATTGTACTGATTGCTGGTGCATTAGGAAATATGCTTGACAGAATCAGACTTGGCTATGTTATAGATTTTATATATTTTAAGTTAATAAACTTTCCAGTTTTTAATTTTGCAGACATACTTGTTGTATTAAGTAT
>JBJENB010000254.1:0-3407 GCA_051879975.1 Wujia sp. | reverse complement strand
TTAATTTCATCTCTCACCATTGCTGCCTGTTCAAAATTAAGCTCAGTTGCAAATTTATTCATTCTCTTGGTCAGCCTTGCTATCTCGTCCTTAAGCTCCTTTCTTGTCATGGACTCAGGATCCTTAGCATATTTCTTCTTAGACTTACCCTTGCTCTCCTCATCCGAATCCTCAGATACGGATATTACATCCCTGACTGCCTTTCTTATGCTTTGAGGCGTTATTCCATGCTCCTCATTATAAGCCGCCTGAATCTCCCTACGTCTGTTTGTTTCATCTATTGCCGCTTTCATGGACCCGGTTATGTTATCTGCATACATAATTACATGTCCATCTACATTTCTCGCAGCACGTCCTATTGTCTGAACCAACGAGGTCTCTGAACGAAGGAAGCCCTCCTTGTCCGCATCAAGTATTGCCACAAGGGTTATCTCAGGTATATCAAGACCCTCACGAAGAAGGTTGATTCCTATCAGTACATCGAATACACCCATTCTCAAATCACGTACAATCTCCAATCTCTCAATGGTATCTATATCCGAATGAAGGTATCTGACCTTGATATCAAGCTGTCTCATATAATCCGTTAAATCCTCTGCCATCCTCTTGGTGAGGGTTGTGACCAGTATTTTATTGCCCTTGGACACCTCCTTATTGACCTCAGCCACCAGGTCGTCAACCTGTCCTGCCACCGGTCTCACCTCAACCTTAGGGTCCAACAAGCCTGTTGGTCTTATAATCTGTTCAACACGATTTTCCTCATGCTCCCTCTCATAGTCAGACGGTGTGGCAGAAACAAATAATATCTTATCTATTCTCTCCTCAAACTCACTGAAATTAAGTGGTCTGTTATCAAGCGCCGACGGCAATCTAAATCCAAAATCCACCAATGTCTGCTTTCTGGATCTGTCACCGGCATACATTCCCCTAACCTGCGGAATTGTTATATGGGACTCATCAACTATTATGAGATAGTCATCATCAAAGAACTTCAGCAATGTATTGGGAGTTGCTCCCGGTTCCAGACCCGCCAGTACTCTTGAATAATTCTCAACCCCGGAGCAAAATCCGGTTTCCTTAAGCATTTCCATATCAAATTCTGTTCGTTCAGATATTCTCTGAGCCTCCAGGAGCTTATCATTTTCCTTGAAGTATTTCACCCGCTCGGCAAGCTCTTCCTTAATTTCTGCAATTGCTTTGTCCAGCTTGTCCGGTGCAACCACATAATGGGAAGCAGGAAAAATACATGCAAAGCTCAGGCTTCTCTTAATCTCTCCCGTCAGCGGGTCAAACTCTGTTATTCTGTCTATTTCATCACCAAAAAATTCAATTCTGATTCCATCCTCAAAGGTATTTACAGGTAATACATCCAATACATCACCCTTTACCCTGAAGGTTCCTCTGCTAAAATCCATATCGTTCCTGGTGTATTGGATATCCACCAGCTCTCTAATAACCTCATCCCTGTCCTTCTGCATACCCGGCCTTAAGCCAATCATCATTGACTTATAGACCTCCGGGTCACCTAAGCCGTATATGCAGGACACAGATGCCACCACAATGACATCCTTCCGCTCAATAAGAGCCGAGGTTGCACTGTGACGCATCTTATCTATATCATCATTTACAGCCGAGTCCTTAGCGATATAGGTGTCTGTGGATGGCACATAGGCCTCCGGCTGGTAATAGTCATAATATGATACAAAATACTCAACGGCGTTATCAGGAAACATCTCCTTAAACTCACTGTACAACTGGGCAGCAAGGGTTTTATTATGCGCTATTACAAGTGTAGGCCTTTGTACAGCCTGTATAACATTCGCCATGGTAAAGGTTTTGCCCGAACCGGTTACACCCAGCAGAGTCTGAAATTTCTTACCCTCATTAAATCCCTTAACCAATGCCTCGATAGCTTCCGGCTGATCTCCCGTAGGCTTATATGGTGCCTGCAAATTAAAATCCATATACATACTCCTCAGATAAATTATCAATTAGTATCTGTAAAATTATTTTCATTATAACAGAAAAACAAAAAAAGTACAGAGCAAAATCGAATATTTGTTCTGTACTTTAAAGCTAATTATTTTTATCATATACAAGCACCGTAGCAGATATCTGCGGCACCTTTATCGGAAGAACATTATTGATAACCGGATAGTCTGCCTCATCCAGGATGTATCCCTGCTCTGTTGTAAGAATGACCCTTTTCATTACAGCTCCGTCAGGAACTCCCAGTCTTCTGACGTGAAGCTTGAATTCATGCTCCTCATAATCGTTGTTCATGATTACAACAACCGCCTGATCCATGGTAAATCTTCCGTAGCTGACAACCTTGTAGCCGCCATGAAGAAACATTACTGAGCCCTTCATCAATGCATCATACTGTTTGTGAATTTTAATTATATCCCTATGAAAGGCTATAAGCTCCTTATCCTCTCGTCCCCATGGATATGTTCTTCTGTTATCCGGATCTGTCCAACCACACAAGCCTGCCTCATCACCATAATATATGGTCGGTGCCCCCGGCCATGTCATCTGGAATACAACCGCTTCCCTGAATACACCCTTGTTAATATTTTCATTGGCTGCCTCCGGTCCCATTGTGTGTGTTCTTCCTACTCGACGATTGGTTCTGGTAAGAAATCTTGAGTGGTCATGATTAGACAGCTCGTTCATTGCTATTTCCAAAGAGTTCTGATTGAATCTGGACATATGATGTCTCAGGGCTCCCGTAAAGGCATCAGGATTACCGAGAAGGTCTCCTCTAAATTCATCGCTATGCTTCTCAACACCTGTGAGGAACCAGGTTATAGGTTCCATAAAGGCATCATAGTTCATAACCGTATCCCACTGGTCTCCTAAAAGCCACGGCTTTGCGTCTCCGTAATGCTCAGCCAGAATTATCGCCTCAGGATTGGCAGCCTTGACCCTCCTTCTGAAGTCTCTCCAAAATCTGTGGTTAAATTCCTCAGTGTATCCAAGGTCCGCTGCAACATCTAATCTCCATCCATCCACATTATAAGGCGGTGATACCCATTTCTCACCTATTCTCATAATGTATTCATACAGCTTTTCCGACTCCTCATAATTCAGCTTCGGGAGGGTTTCATGTCCCCACCAGCCATTGTAGGTTCCGTTGTATGGCCATTGCCAAGGATCCTGGAATTTAAAGAAGGACCTGTATGGACTATCTGAATCCACATATGCCCCCTTCTCATATCCCTCCTGGTTCTCATAGATACACTCTCTGTCCATCCACTTGTTAAAGGAGCCGCAGTGATTGAATACACCATCAAGAATAACTCTCATGCCTCTGTTATGAGCTTCCTCAACAAGCTTGGCAAATAACTCGTTGCTGGCCTCAAGATTTTCCTTACTGGTAACACGACTGATATATCTCGTAGATT
>JBJENB010000253.1:0-3448 GCA_051879975.1 Wujia sp. | reverse complement strand
GTGGAATCCTTCTTATTAGTATATCCGTTCAGGAAGTCTGAGTTAATCATCTCACCATCTCCGGTATAGGCTTCCTTCTCAATATCTCCACCCTTTATAACCTGAATAATATCTACGCCAAACTTCTTGGCAAAATCATAATCTCTCTGGTCATGGGCAGGAACCGCCATGATGGCGCCTGTACCATAACCCATCATTACATAATCAGCTATGAAGATAGGAATCTTCTTGCCATTTATCGGATTAACAGCCTCTATTCCCTCAAGCTTAACACCTGTCTTATCCTTAACAAGCTGTGTTCTCTCGAACTCAGTTTTCTTGGTACACTCAACGCGGTACGCCTCCACTGCTGCCATGTTTCCTATCTTATCTGCATATTTGTCAATAAGAGGATGCTCAGGTGCAATAACCATAAATGTAACGCCGAACAGGGTATCCGGTCTTGTAGTATATATCTGCAGCTTCTCATCTGTATCAGCAATCGTAAAGTTTACAAATGCACCGGTTGACTTTCCTATCCAATTCTCCTGCTGCTGCTTAACATTTGCAGGGTAATCAACATCTGCAAGACCCTCAAGAAGCTTATCTGCATACTCAGTAATCTTTAAGTACCAAACAGTCTTTGACTTCTGAACAACATCAGAGTGACAGATATCACATTTTCCGCCCTGACTGTCCTCATTTGAAAGGACAACCTTACAGGAAGGACAGTAGTTTACAAGTGCTGTATCCCTGAAAACCAGACCCTTCTCAAACATCTTGAGGAATATCCACTGAGTCCACTTATAATACTTCTCATCAGTGGTGTCTATAACTCTGTTCCAATCAAATGAAAAGCCTACTCTCTTAAGCTGATCAGAAAACCTTGCAATATTAGTGTCTGTTATCTGTCGTGGATGCGTATTGGTTTTGATTGCATAGTTTTCCGTAGGAAGACCAAATGCATCGAAGCCTATTGGGAACAATACATTGTAGCCCTGCATTCTCCTTTTTCTCGACACAACCTCAACACTTGAGTATGCCTTAATGTGACCTACATGCATACCTGCTCCACTTGGATAAGGGAACTCTACAAGCCCGTAAAACTTAGGCTTGTCGCTATAATCAACGGCATTGAAGATTTTACCTTCTTCCCATTTTTTTTGCCACTTTGGCTCAATTGCCTTAAAATCATGTTTCATTTTTATTCCTCCAAAACTCAGCTTGTACAAAAATTTCCATTTGGCTCATAGTATACACAAAAAAGAAGAAAAATACTAGATTTTTCTTCTTTTTTGTAAATTATAAATTTAATTCCTTTTCTATTACAAGAATTTTATCCTTAAGTGACAAAACATAATCAACCAGCATATTAGAATTCATAATAAGCGTATGTCTTCCATCATAAAATGCCATCGCATTTTCTTCTTTGGTATGTGCCGACTCACCTACGGGATTTGCATATTCAAAAATCTCACCTGCAATATGCTCTAAAATATCCACGCACAACTTAGTCTCATTTAACATTGCTTCAATATCAAGTAAATCCATGCACATAAGGCTCTCCTTCATTATGTTATTGTATAGCTATGACTCCTTTATCTCCTCCATAAGCTTTGCTATTCCCCTAAGCAGTGCATCCGTTCTGGATATATGATAATAATTTGCCACATATTCTATGTCTGCCTTTTCCTTCTCATTTATCCTGATATTGATATCATTGTGTCTTGCATCAGCCTTCGGAGGTCTGCCTGTTCTAGGGCTCATACCTTCACTCCTCTCCTTTATATTGCCCTCGCAATAATTATATTACTGCCCTTGCAAAATATCAAGATATATTTTGATTGAATATTCTAGCTTTCCGTCCAGCTGATTGCAGCCTTTATTGCCTGCTTCCATCCCTGAAGCTTCTCCTTCCTGCAGTTTTCATCTATGGCTGGTTCAAAGCTTTTGCTAAGCTTAAGCTTACCGATTATTTCATCCCTGTCACTCCAGTAGCCCACTGCAAGACCTGCCAGAAATGCTGCTCCCATTGCGGTACTCTCCACACAATCAGGTCTCATAACCCTGGTGTTTATGATATCAGCCTGAGTCTGCATCAGGAAGTTATTTGCACTGGCTCCACCATCGACCTTGAGAAAGGCTATCTCATTTCCCGAATCTGCCTTCATTGCCTCTAACACATCATTTACCTGATACGCTATGGATTCAAGGGTTGCTCTCACAATATGATACCTGTTCACTCCCCTTGTTATCCCCACAATTGTCCCCCTTGCATACTGATTCCAATATGGTGCTCCCATACCGGTAAATGCAGGCACCACATAGCAGCCATTGGTGTCGTTAACCATAAGGGCTAGTCTTTCGGAATCTGCCGCATTATCTATCAGCTTCATCTCATCCCTTAGCCACTGAATCGAAGCCCCCGCTATAAATATTGATCCCTCCAATGCATAGTAAACCTTCCCATCAATTCCCCATGCAATGGTTGTAACCAGTCCATTGTCGGAAAAAACAGGTTTTTCACCTGTGTTCATAAGAAGAAAGCAGCCTGTTCCGTATGTATTCTTGGCATCACCGGGATGAAAACATGCTTGTCCAAACAATGCCGCCTGCTGGTCACCGGCAGCGCTGGCGATAGGAATTTCACCGCCAAAATAAGCTGTATCGCTAAAGCCGTATATTTCACTGGACGGTCTTACCTCAGGCAACATACAAAGAGGTATATCAAGCTCTGATAATATATCCTCATCCCAGGTCAGGGTATTGATGTTGTACATCATTGTTCTTGATGCGTTGGAGTAATCCGTAATATGCACTCTGCCCTTTGTCAGCTTCCAGATAAGCCATGTGTCAACGGTTCCGAAAAGAAGCTCCCCGGCCTTAGCTCTCTGTCTTGCCCCCTCCACGTTATCCAGTATCCATTTTAGCTTTGTTGCTGAAAAATAAGCATCTATTACCAAACCTGTTTTATTTCTTATTGTATCCTTTAATCCTTTTTGGACAAGAGTATCACAATACTCCGAGGTCCTGCGACACTGCCACACAATTGCATTATATATTGGCTCTCCGGTATTTTTATCCCATACAATGGTGGTCTCACGCTGGTTTGTAATTCCTATGGCCGCTATATCACTCGCAGCAGCCCCCACCTTAGACATTGCCTCCACCGCAACACCAAGCTGTGTGGACCATATTTCATTTGCGTCATGCTCCACCCAGCCCGGCTTTGGAAAAATTTGTGTAAACTCCTTCTGAGCCACAGATACTATTTCTCCACTTTCATTAAACAAAATACATCTGTTACTTGTCGTTCCCGCGTCCAATGACATTATATATCTGCTCATATGCACCTCACCTTAAAAGCTTATCAATTTAGTTACCAATTTATTTCATAATTTTACACATTAAAATGATATTACGATAAGTAAATTATAATCCCATTATGCCATATTGGATATGATTTTTA
>JBJENB010000252.1:0-14434 GCA_051879975.1 Wujia sp. | reverse complement strand
GTTGCTTGGATTTTTTTATTGGATAATCTGTTAGTGAAAATTTTAGTTACAAGGTAATAAATATCCGGTAGTTTGAAAATAATATCCATGAAAGATTTTAAAAGGAGAAACAAAATGAACTATTCAGAGATTATTAAGGTGACAGGTAGGGAAATATTGGATTCCAGGGGCAATCCTACAGTTGAGGCTGAGGTTGTTCTGGTTGATGGGACAATCGGAAGAGGTACAGCTCCTTCAGGTGCTTCTACCGGTGAATTTGAAGCACTGGAGTTGCGTGACGGAGACAAAGCCAGATATCTTGGCAAGGGTGTAACAAAGGCGGTAGAAAACATCAATACAATAATTGCTGAGGCAATAGTTGGATTAGATGCGACTGATATATACGCTGTTGACAAGGCTATGTTAAAGGCGGATGGCACCAAGGATAAGTCAAGTCTTGGAGCAAATGCAATCCTTGCCGTATCTATTGCAACAGCGAGGGCAGCAGCCATTTCCCTTGATATACCACTATATCGTTTTCTGGGTGGTTTATCAGGAAATTGCCTTCCGGTTCCTATGATGAATATATTAAATGGTGGTGCACACGCAAAAAACTCTATTGATTTTCAGGAGTTTATGATTATGCCTGTGGGAGCCTGTTGTTTTAAGGAAGCACTTCGCATGGGTACTGAGGTTTATCATAAACTGAAAAGTGTTCTTGAGGAGAAGGGCTTATCCACTGCAGTTGGTGATGAGGGTGGCTTTGCACCTGATGTGAATAGTGTTGATGAGATATTAAAGCTTTTGGTGGAAGCGGTAGAGAAGGCCGGATACAGCTGTGGAAGTGATATTTGTTTTGCACTTGATGTGGCAGCCAGTGAATGGAAGCCGGTGTCTGATTCCGGTATGATGGCAGCGGAGCATAAGATAACAGGTCAGTTTAGCTATCATTTACCAAAGTCAGGCGAGGATTATTCTTCCGATGCATTGATTGACATTTATAAGAATATGGTTGAGAAATACCCGATTATCTCTATCGAGGACCCACTTGATGAGGAGGACTGGGAAGGGTGGAAAAGGATTACGGCAGAGCTTGGCGATAAGGTTCAGTTGGTCGGTGATGATTTGTTTGTAACGAACACACAGCGTTTGTCAAAGGGTATTGAAAATAAGTGTGCTAATTCAATTCTTATTAAGCTTAACCAGATAGGCTCTGTGTCTGAAACCTTGGAAGCAATAAAGCTTGCCCATAATGCCGGTTATACTGCCATATCGTCTCATCGTTCCGGTGAGACAGAGGATACAACTATAGCGGACCTGGCAGTAGCTCTTAACACTTGTCAGATTAAGACAGGTGCGCCTTGTCGAAGTGAAAGGGTGGCAAAGTATAATCAATTGCTGCGTATTGAGGAAGAGCTGGGAGAGGCGGCTGTATATCCGGGCATGAAGGCATTTCATGTAAAACGATAGAAGCTGTTTGATTATTTAAAAACAGATTATGGATTTCTTTTTCTGCTTGAAACATACAATGTTTTATGTTACTATACAGATTAGTTGAAAGACGAATACTTGAGAAAGCAAATGACTCTTTTATGCCGTGGCTATTTTGCTACGGCATTTTCTTTGGTTCATGGGATAATATCTTGAAAAAACAGAGGATTACAAGAAAAACGGAATACCGGTAGTTATTCTTACGAAGGTTGATTTATGCTCTAATCCGGGCAGATATATAAGGGAAATCGAGGACCTGTCGGAAAAGGTAAGAGTGCACACAATAAGTGCACTATATGGAATCGGCTTGGATGAGCTTGAGGAATATCTGATACCGGGAAATATCATTGCAATTCTTGGCTCATCAGGTGTTGGAAAATCAGCATTTAGTATTTAATAATTAGGAAGTAAGAATATGGAACAACGAAATCCGGATTATAAGCTTGGAATAATATACATCATAGCATCAGCCTTTTGTTTTGCACTGATGAATTTATTTATCAGATTGACTGGTGACGTACCAACCATGCAAAAATGTTTTTTCAGAAATTTCTTTGCACTTATAATTGCTGTGGCTACATTGATTAAAACAAAAACTCCCTTTAAGATTGGAGAGGGCAATACCAAATATCTTTTGAAACGCTCCCTTGCAGGATGCCTGGGAATGGTCTGCAATTTTTACGCCATAGATAATATGGCTATTTCGGATGCTTCAATGCTGAACAAATTGTCTCCGTTTTTTGCCATAGTATTTTCGGGAATAGTGCTGAAGGAGGTTGCCAATAAATATGAGTGGATTGCTGTATTCACAGCGTTTGTGGGAGCACTTTTTGTTGTAAAGCCGACCTTTAACGCTGAGGTTATACCATACCTTTTGGGTGTATTGGGAGGTCTGGGCGCAGGTCTTGCCTATGTCTATGTGAGAAAGCTTGGCATGAGAGGGGAAAAAAGCATGATAGTGGTGGCATTTTTCTCAGGCTTTACTACAATCATGCTGTTGCCAAACCTGATAATAAATTATACTCCAATGAGTCCTAAGCAATGGTTTTATCTCTGTCTTACCGGTCTGGCGGCGGCAGGAGGGCAGATATGCATCACCAAAGCCTATTCCAAGGCACCGGCGAAGGAAATTTCGGTGTATGATTTCTCAATTGTAATATTTACAGCTATATTCGGATTTCTGTTCCTTGAACAGATACCGGATTACCTAAGTGTAATAGGATATGTTATAATAATAGGAACCGCCATTGTAAAATGGTACTATACTGTGGTCGCACAGCGTAAGGAATAATAATTGTAAGGGATAAAAATCATAAGGGATAAAAATCGTAAGGAATAAAATGTGGGAGTAAGCGAGAGGAGAGATTATGAAGGAACGAAAAATAATAGCGAAAATCTTACTGGTTGTGGTAATTGTAGCCGGAGTGATAGGAATTGGCTCATTTGTAATCAAGAATAAGAATGACAAAGAGATTACATTCACTGTAGGCTTTGATGCGGAATTCCCACCCTATGGCTACAAGGATGAAAATGGTGAGTATGTGGGCTTTGACCTCGATTTAGCGGAAGAGGTTTGTAGGAGAAATAACTGGAAGCTGGTTAAACAGCCTATTGATTGGGATTCCAAGGATATGGAGCTTGATTCGGGAACAATTGATTGTATTTGGAACGGCTTTACAATTAATGGACGAGAAGAGAAGTACACATGGTCTAAGGCATATATTGACAACTCACAGGTGGTAATTGTCAGAACGGATTCAGATATACAGCATTTAACTGACCTTGCGGATAAGGTTGTGGTAGTACAGGCAGATTCCTCTGCTCTTGCAGCCTTCAAGGGCGAGGATGCAACTCCGGAAAATATAGCATTATGTGAAAGCTTTGATTCATTGCAGCAGGTGTCTGATTATAACAGTGCTTTTCTTAACCTTGAGGCAGGTTCAGTTGATGCAATATGTATGGATATTGGCGTTGCAAACTATCAGATTAAGCAGCGAGGGGACAAATTTCGCATGCTTGATGAAAATGTATCCACAGAGCGATACGGTATAGGCTTTAAGCTAGGCAATACGGAGCTTAGAGATGAGGTTCAGGCTACGCTTGATGAAATGCTTAGTGATGGTACCTTTGAGCAGATAGCAGAGGAGTGGGGACTTACTGATTGTATATGTCTTGACAAAGAGGGAACAGATGAGGCTTATCTACAGGATGCAGGGAAGACAGAGAAAGGTACATTTTCAGAAAAATTCTCCAATTTCTTTACACACATAGGGAAAGTGCTGGTTCAGTTATCAGATGGTATGCTGGCATCCCTTGCAATATTTGTACTAACATTGCTATTTTCAATGCCACTGGGACTTTTTATCTGCATGATGAGACGCTCCAGAATTAAGCCGGTAAATATTCTTGCAAGAATATACATTTCCATAATGAGAGGAACACCGCTTATGCTTCAGCTTCTGGTTGTGTTTTTTGGACCATATTATGTATTTAACAAGAGCTTAACAATAAGCTATAGATTTTATGCGGTAATAATTGGTTTCTCCCTGAATTATGCTGCTTATTTTGCAGAGATATATCGTGCAGGAATAGAAAGTATTCCTGTGGGACAGTATGAGGCCGCACAGCTTCTCTCGTATTCAAAATATCAGACCTTCTGGAGGATAATCTTCCCACAGATGGTCAAGCGGGTTATTCCACCGGTGACTAACGAAGTTATAACACTTATCAAGGATACCTCACTTGCATTTGTAATTGCCTACGCTGAGATGTTCACCATGGCTAAACAGGTAGCTGCGGCAGATGCAAGTATTATGCCATTGTTTATAGCAGGTGTTGTCTATTATGTATTTAACTTCCTGGTTGCTTACTTAATGGAGAAGCTTGAGAAGAAGATGTCATATTTCAGTTAGGAGGTGGAGCACATGTCATTATTAACAATCAATAATTTGAAAAAAAGCTTTGGTGATCTGGAGGTTCTATCAGATATATCAATGTCGGTAGAGGAGGGCGAGGTAATAGCCATACTTGGACCATCCGGTTCAGGTAAGTCAACCATGCTAAGATGTGCTACCATGCTGGAAACAATGGACTCAGGAGATCTTATATATGACGACATCTATGCGGTTAAGGATGAGGATGGAGTGGCAGTATATGCTGATAAGAAAACGCTGCAGCAATGTAAGGGAAAATTCGGATTGGTATTTCAGAGCTTTAACCTGTTCCCGCATTACTCCGTTCTGAAAAATGTTATGGACGCTCCTATTCATGTCCAAAAGAGAGATAGGCAGGAGGTTCTTGAGGAGGCGAGAGAGCTTCTTAAGAAGGTAGGTTTACAGGATAAGGAGAATTATTATCCTTGGCAGTTATCCGGTGGACAGCAGCAGAGAGTTGCAATTGCAAGAGCACTTGCTATGAACCCTAAGATTTTGTTCTTTGATGAGCCTACATCAGCACTTGACCCTGAGATAACCTCGGAGATACTCAAGATAATCAGAGAGCTTGCAGAGGAAAAGATGACTATGATAATAGTAACCCACGAGATTGATTTTGCCAGAAAGGTTGCCGACAGGGTAATATTTATGGACAGTGGAGTTATCGTGGAGGAAGGTAAACCGGAGGATGTAATAGACAATCCATCCAGTGAAAGAACGAAAGCATTTTTACAGAAGATTGAGGGATAAGGATTACAATGGTTAGAAAAGAAATAAATGAAATCAAAGAACAATACACACTTGAAAATTGTAACATATCAAGACTTTGCGGCTGCTATGTGGACGGAGACAAGAATAAGGTTACAAGAATCAACGAAAGCTTTCTTAACCTTCCGGAGGAGGAACAGCATAAGTATTTTGAAATATTCAGAAAGAATCTGTCCGGTACGCAGGGAAAGAATTTAATTGATATGGCATTTAATGAAAATGCTTATGTCGAGGACGGAGCAAGAAGCTTTCTCTGTAAGCTGAGAGACAGTGAGCTAAAGGATGAGGAGCTGCTGGAGGAGTTCTACGATAAGATAATTGAGAGCTACGGATACATTGGCAACTATCTCATTCTTCTCATACACCAGTCCTATGATGTTCCTGCTATTACCAATGACAATATAGAGATGGAGGATGCTTCCGAGGAGGTATATAGCTACATCATGTGCAGTATCTGTCCTGTCACTCTCTCTGAGGCGGGCCTTGGCTATGACGAGCTTGCCAATGAATTTCATAATCAGGAGAGAGGTTACATGGTTAAGCTGCCGGAAATGGGATTCCTGTTTCCTGCCTTTACCGATAGAAGCGAGGATAGGGATAATATTCTCTTTTATACCAAAAGCTCAGAGTCCTTCTGTGTTGAGTTTATGACACAGATACTGGATTGCTCGATTCCGATGCCGGCAGAGCTTCAGAAGGAAACCTTTCAAAGCCTGATTACGGAGACGCTACAGGAGGATTGCAGCTACGAGACTGTAAAATGTATTCACGACAATCTCAATGAAGTAATCCGGGAGAAAAAGGATGGTTCGGCACCTGTACTGCTGGATAAGGAAGAGGTAAGACAGGTATTTGCAAGAAGCGGTGTAGCGGAGGAAAAGCTTATTAAACTGGATAGCAGCTTTGACAAATACTTTGACAGGGAGGATGTTGAGGAGCGCAGGTTTGTTGCTTCCAACATAATGCCTGCCAAAAAGTATGAAGTGAAAACTCCTGATGTTATAGTGAAGTTTGATGCGGGAAAAACGGATTTGGTTGATACAAGGGTAATTGACGGAGTTCAATGTCTTGTAATCAAAATCGATGAGGGGCTTGTTGTGAACGGAATACCTGTCAATAAATAGTCATTGACAATGGCTATATTTAAAATTATAATCATAAATTGCAAATCAATTGCAAATGCAAATGAATTGCGATTTATGATTTTTTTGTATAGGAAAATGCTTTGAAATCCTATGCATTATAAAATACACTTCGTGTCAGAATGTGCAAAAGTGCGTACCTTTTTTTGGAGGAGTAAGATGTCTAAGGAATATCATACCAGATGTAGAAAAAGTATAATGTCTTATGTGGAGGAGCATAGGGAACAGCGATTTTCTGCAGCAGATATATATAGCTATTTAAGGGATAAGGGTGAGGAAATCAATATTACCACCATCTATCGTAATCTGGAGAAGCTGACAGAGAGCGAGATATTAATCAGATGTAAATCTCCTGAGGATGACAGATGTCTGTATCAATATGTTGAGCCTGAGTCAGATTGCAATAAGCATCTTCATATGCAATGCCGAAAATGTGCAAAGATTATACACATTGAAGGGGAGCTTATGGAACGTATTACCCATCAGATGGAGGATAGCTACGGGTTCGAATTGGAGTGTAGGAATAGTCTGTTGTCAGGAATATGTGAGGACTGCAAGAAGCAATGATGGCTAGAATGAATGACAGTGAGAAGTAGTGACAGCATAGAAGGGTTATCTATATTTAACTGTTAATTACAGTAGAATGGAGGAATGGATATGTCATATATTTCGTGTGACAATATCACTCTTGGGTATGATAGAGAAAAAGAAGTGGTAGTGGAAAACCTTAGCTTCACAGTTAATAAGGGAGATTACCTATGTATAATAGGTGAAAACGGAGCAGGAAAAAGTACTCTGGTAAAAACTATTTTGTCCCTCATTAAGCCTATGAAGGGTGAAATTGTGTATGGTGATGATTTAAAAAATTACGAGATCGGTTATCTTCCCCAACAGACTATGGTGCAGCGGGATTTCCCTGCATCCGTATGGGAGATCGTTTTGTCAGGGTGTCTGTCCGGTTGTGGCAGAAGACCATTTTATAATAGGCAGGATAAGAAGAAAGCAGAGGATAATATGAAAAGGCTTTCTATATGGGAGCTCAAGGACAGATGCTATCGCAATCTTTCTGGTGGACAGCAACAGAGGGTTCTGCTTGCAAGGGCCTTGTGTGCTACCAGTAAGCTGCTTCTGTTGGATGAGCCTGCCACAGGACTTGACCCAAGGGTGACTGCTGAATTGTATCAATTAATCAAGAAGCTGAATCAAGAAGGTATAACCATCATTATGGTATCACATGATATAAGTGCGGCGACAACCTATGCCAGCCATATATTGCATGTGGGAAGGGAAAAATCCTTTATGGGAACAAGGGAGGAATATCTGGAAAGTGATGCATGGAAACAGTTCTCATTAATAGGAGGTGAGTGCTGTGAGTAGTATTATAGACAAGATGAGTTTTTATCTGCAATTCCCATTTGTGAGATATGCACTTATTGTGGGAGTGCTGATAGCACTTTGTTCATCCCTTCTTGGTGTAACCCTTGTCCTGAAGAGATTCTCATTTATAGGAGATGGATTATCACATGTTGCCTTCGGAGCATTGGCCATTGCAACGGTGATGGATGTAAGTAATAATATGCTGATTATAATGCCAATCACAGTGGTTGTGGCTATACTTTTGCTTAAAACAGGACAGAATACGGTAATCAAAGGAGATGCGGCCATTGCAATGTTGTCGGTGGGAGCATTGGCCATAGGATATCTTTTGATGCACATTTTTTCAAAGTCTGCAAATGTGTCAGGTGATGTTTGTAGTACCTTATTCGGCTCTACTTCGATACTAACCCTGACTAAGTCAGAGGTATGGCTGTGCATTAGCATGTCTGTTATAGTTGTGCTGGCATTTGTGTTTTTGTACAATAGATTATTTGCGGTTACCTTTGATGAAACCTTTGCCAAAGCATCAGGAATAAGAACAAATGTATACAATTTGATGATAGCTATTATTGTTGCAATTATAATTGTACTTGCCATGAATCTTGTGGGCTCACTGCTTATTTCAGCACTTATCATCTTTCCGTCACTTTCAGCAATGAGGGTAATTCAGAATTTTAAGGGTGTTGTAATATTTTCAGCCATTATTTCTGTGGTGGGAGCATTTACGGGAATTATTTTTTCAATCTTGTTTTCAACACCTGTTGGCTCAACCATAGTAGCCGTTGATATTTTGCTGTTTGTACTTTGCTGTATAGTTGGAAGACTGAAAAAGGTAAGCTAGAATTGTATAAAAACTTCAAATGCTGTTAATAATCTCTATCAAGCAGAAAAGCTTTCTGTAATAATATTTCGAGGTGATAACATGATTTTAAAGGAAAAGGAAAGAACAGCCATTGAGGATTTACAGTCTCAGGAGAAAACCTGTGTTGAAAAATACGAGAAATATGAAAATCAGGCTAAGGATCCTGTGTTAAAGGAGCTATTTAACAGATTGAAAAAGGAGGAACAGAAGCATTATGACTCACTTAGTCAGGTGCTTAAGGGAAATGTGCCGGACAGTGATTGCAACGATAACGATGCTATGAATTACAAGCCACAGGCCACCTATGATGCCATGAGCAATACGGAGGATAAAGCTCATGATTGCTTTCTTGCTACAGATTGCATTGCTACAGAAAAGCTTGTATCCTCTGAGTATAATACAGATGTTTTTGTGTTTGGTAATTCTAAGCTCCGTAAGCTTTTGGCAGACATACAGATTGAGGAGCAGACTCACGCAGATATGTTATGGAAATATAAGACAGCCAATGGTATGGCATAGAAAAGTAGCTTTAGAAGAGTGCATTTTGTTTGTGCAAAATGTACTCTTTTTTTCGGTAATGATAAAAAGCGTTGTTAAATACTTATGAAAATTAGCAAATGACTTGCAAAAAAAATACAAAAAGGGTAATATCTTTCTAGCGAAGAAGAAATTGACAGAATAAAACATATACATATTTTTACGGAGGGATTAAAAATGGCAGTTAAGAAAGCAACAGTAGATTCAACAATGGCTAAGGTTGAGGCAGCAGCTAAGGCAGCAGCACCTGCAGAGAAGAAGGCACCAGCAAAGAAGGCAGAGACTAAGACTGAGACTAAGGCAGCACCAGCAAAGAAGGCAGAGGCTAAGACTGAAACTAAGGCAGCAGCACCTGCAAAGAAGGCAGCACCAGCTAAGAAGGCAGAGGCAAAAACTGAGGTTAAGAAAGCAGCTCCAGCTAAGAAAGCAGCTCCTGTAAAGAAAACTGCAACTACTTCAAAGGTAGTAATTGAGTATGCTGGTGGACAGGTAAACACTTCAGATATAGTTGCTAAGGCTGTTGAGGTAAGTGGAAAGAAGTCAATCAAGACTCTTAACGTATACTATCAGCCAGAGACAAGCATGGTTTATTTCACAGCAGATGGTGAGGAAGGCTCTTTCGCATTATAATCTGTGAAAGCGTAAAGTCTTTCATATTGTAATCTGTGATAGAGTAAAGATAAGGGAAACATGTTGATTAGATGAGATTTTCTCAATCTGAATTAACATGTTTCCCTTTTTGTTTTATACACCCTTAGCCTTTGCGGTACAGGCCTTCATAGCTTCGATAACAGAGCTTCTAAAGCCTTTTTCCTCAAGAACTCTTACTGCTTCTATGGTGGTGCCGCCCGGTGAACATACCATATCCTTTAACTCCCCGGGATGCTTACCGGTTTCTAATACCATTTGTGCACTTCCGAGTACTGCCTGAGCAGCAAATTTATATGCCTGATTTCTTGGCATACCATCTGCAACAGCCGCATCGGCCATGGCTTCAATAAACATAAATACATAGGCAGGAGAGCTTCCGCTTACAGATACACAGACATCCATAAGTCTTTCCGGAATTGCTTCTGCAAGACCGAAGGAGCCAAGCAGGGACATAACATAATCAAATTCCTCGTCTGTAACTAAATCATTCTTACAAACTCCGGTTATTCCGGCACCAACCAACGCAGGAGTGTTTGGCATGGTTCTAACAATCTTAACATTGTCACCAAGCTGCTCTCTTAGCCAGTCAAGGGTTTTGCCGGGCGCTATGGTTACTATAATCTGTTTAGGTAAAAGCTTTGCTTTTATCTGGGAAATCACATCCTCGTAGAAGATAGGTTTTACAGACAAAAACAGAACATCAGCATCGGCTGCCAGAATATTATCTGTGGTAGTGTTTATCCCTGATTGTTCCTTGGTTTTTGCAAGGGCTTTTTCAGAAGGGTCAGCTGCTATTATTTCATCAGCCTTAATGCCGGAATTCTTAATTAGACCTCCGATAATCGCTGAAGCCATATTTCCACATCCTATAAAACCAATTTTGTATTTCATATTAAAACCTCCCAATAATGTACTTATTGATGCTTAGTGTGACAAAGGCATTGGCTTGTGCCTGTTAATTTGATAGTGATTTACAACTCGGCACCTCTTAGCTCTATAATAGGTGCTCCCTTGCCGTTGATGTAGTCTCCGGTAATTGTTACTCTGCCTATGCTGTCATCTCTAGGTATCTCGTACATGATATCCAACATAAACTTTTCTATTATTGCACGAAGAGCTCTGGCACCGGTTTTCTTCTGCATTGCCAGTTCTGCAATGGCATCAAAAGCAGAATCATCAAATTCCAAGTCAACTTCATCAAGTGCAAGAAGCTTTTGGTACTGTTTTAATATGGCATTCTTAGGCTCCTTAAGTATCTTAATATACATTTCCTTATCCAGTGCATCAAGGGTGAATAATACCGGCAATCTGCCGATAAATTCAGGTATCATACCAAAGTCTCTCAGGTCATCAGTTGTAACCTCTTTGATAATATTATTATTGTTCTCATATCTGTCTGAGAGCTCTGCATTAAATCCCATTGAGCTTGTCTTGTTAAGCCTTGCCTTGATAATATCTTCAATATCTGGAAATGCACCGCCACAGATAAACAGTATATTTCTTGTGTTCATGGTGGTGGTAGGAGTCATGGCATTCTTGCTTCCTGAACCGACAGGGACTTCAATATCCGCACCCTCAAGAATTTTGAGTAATCCCTGCTGTACTGACTCTCCACTGACATCTCTGCTGTGTGTTTCCTTCTTCTTGGCTATTTTATCTATCTCATCAATAAATACGATTCCCTGTTCAGCCTTTTCCACATCATTGTCAGCCACGGCAAGGAGCTTGGAGAGGATACTCTCCACATCATCACCAATATAGCCGGCCTCTGTGAGGGTGGTGGCGTCTGTAATTGCAAGAGGCACATTTAGTAATCTTGCAACGGTTTTCACGAGATAGGTCTTTCCGCAACCGGTTGGTCCAAGCATAAGCATATTGGATTTTTCGATTTCTATATCATCCATAGTATTGGTAATAACTCGCTTGTAATGGTTATAAACCGCAACTGAGATTGCCTTCTTAGCATGCTCCTGACCAACCACATACTCGTCCAGCATTGCCTTTATCTTATGAGGTGCGGGAATAGTCTCTAATGTAAGGGGAGCTGTTTCCTCTTCCTTTTCCTTTTTTTTCTTTTTCTTAACCTTTTGTGATTTTGGAATATCATCAAAAGGCATAAACTGTGACAGATTGATATGAGGAATCTTACTCAAATCAAGAAAGGACATAGAACTATTGTTCAAACTGTCAAAGCTTTTCTGCATACAATCATTACAAATATGTATGTTATTAGGAAGATTCATCATTGGACCGGTTACATTTTCCGGACGTCGGCAGATGTAACAATATTTTTCATATTCGTTATCGTTATCATCTGTATTGTTATTATTGTTATTGTTTATGTTTTCTGACATGTTTATCCTCCGTTGAATTTTAGATAAATGTGTTTCGGCTCAAAAGCAACGCAGTGCGCCACTTCGCCTACACTGCGTTACGGCTCAGTGTCCGTGCTTCGCACTATGCCACCAAAATCATACATACTCTCCTATGCAAGCATGTCGAGTATGTATGATTTTGGTGGCGCACTGCTTCATTGCGCTCATTATACCACCTTTTGGTGGGGAATACTATTATATATTTATGGAAGATATGAGTATTGGCTATGGTATGGATAAAAAATAATATAAAAAAGGGTTTAAAAGTGGTAGAATTATGAATAAGCCTATTTGAATATGACAGGTATTTATCATTTTAGAAATATTTTTGATAGGATTTCATTTGCAGGATACCGGAATTGAAAGCAGAGGGGATAGTTTAAAAATGAGAAACAGGCGAAAAAAAGTAGCATTTATATGTGTTCATAATTCCTGTAGAAGTCAGATAGCGGAGGCTCTTGGAAAGCACTTAGCAGGGGATGTGTTTGAGAGCTATTCTGCGGGAACGGAGACAAAACCACGTATTAATCAGGATGCCGTACGGCTGATGAAGGAAATATACGGTATTGATATGGAATCGGACGGACAATATAGTAAGCTTATTTCTGATATACCCGAGGCGGATATTGCTATTTCAATGGGCTGCAATGTTGGTTGCCCATTTATAGGAAGACGTTTTGATGATAATTGGGGACTTGAGGACCCAACAGGAAAATCAGGTGATGAATTCAAGAAGATAATTCAAGAAATCGAAAAAAGAATTCTTGAATTGAAAAGACAGCTTAGTAATTGTTAAAACCGAAATAATGAAATAACAAGGTTGCGTTCATAAAAACTATGGAGTATACTTATCAAGAAAAAATGTTTGCTATCCTCACTTTTAATTGGTGACAAACAGAATTTGAGCGATGGAGGAAGTTATGAATTGTAAGGTATGCGGAGAAGTTATTGAAGATGGTGTTGAATATTGTCCTGTATGTGGAGCCTGTATTGCAAGCTTTTCCAATGTACAGCCAGACAAGATAATATACAACCAGAGCCCATCCGTGCAGAATTATGTGGGAGATGACGATGTTACACAGCTCATACCACAGAATTATGGTACTGTACAGGGAGATGACGATGTTACACAGCTCATACCACAGAATTATGGAGCTGCACAGGGAGATGACGATGTTACACAGCTCATACCACAGAATTATGGAGCTGTACAGGGAGATGATAGCGTAACGCAGCTGATACAGGAGGGCAATGGATTTTTGCAATATCAGAATAATAGTGTAAATAACAATATGTCTTATGCAACAGAAATCAAAAAGAAAAGCTCCGGCGGATTGATTGCCGGGATAATAGCATGTGTCGTAGTAGCGATAGCTGTTGTGGTGATGTTAGTTGTTTTATAGTACCGAAAAGAGGAAGGATTGAATAGAGTATTGCAGGATTAGTACATCGGTAGTATGCCAGCTTCCCAAGCTGGAGAGGCGGGTTCGATTCCCGTATCCTGCTTTGTTTAAGGAGGTAGTTCATGTTAAAAATTGTAGGAACGGAAGACCATGAAATTATAGACGAAAAGGTAATTATTGATGACAACAACAGGATTACACCATTTGGCATTAAGCTTATGTTGATTGATATAGTGCTGGATATGTGCCTGTTTTATTGTTTGAGTAGGCTTGTGAAAAGGATATCAAAGAAATAATTAGTTGAAAGCTGATGAAATTCATCAGCTTTTTAATTGATAAAGAGGAAAGAAAGTAATATGGAACATACTGATAACAAAAAACTAAATATGCTTGAGGGATCTATCGTTAAGAAGATGCTCATATTTGCGTTGCCAATAGTGGCAAGTGGTATGCTCCAACAACTGTTTACTGCGGCAGATATAGCGGTGGTAGGTAAATTTGCCGGAAGTGATTCGCTGGCTGCGGTGGGGGCAAACTCCGCTATAACTTCCCTTTTTATAAATATATTTATTGGTATTGCTATAGGAGCAAATGTTGTAATTGCAAACTTTATTGGTCAGCACAGAAGAGATGAGATAACCTATGTGGTGCATACGGTTTATAGTTTTGCACTTATATGTGGTGTAGGAATTGTTATTCTGGGGCAAATCATAGCAAGACCATTGTTGCTGCTTATCGATACTCCGTCAGATGTGTTGGAACAGGCAGTGTTATATTTAAGGATTTATTTCCTAGCCATGCCTTTTCTTATTATCTATAACTTTGGTGCTGCAATACTGAGAAGCATTGGTGATTCAAAACGCCCTATGTACAGTCTTATAGTTTCCGGCATCATAAATGTAATTCTGAATCTCTT
>JBJENB010000251.1:0-3545 GCA_051879975.1 Wujia sp. | reverse complement strand
AGTTGTATCCCCTAATGTTAGATTTCTCTCCTGTAAAGGGACCGGAGGGAAATATAGAATATCTTCTTTATTTGACTAAGGATAACGGAGAAGCAGAGGCAAATGATAAGGTAATTGACATCGACAGGGTAGTGGAGACTTCCCATAACACATTGGACAAGGATTCATAAAGTAAGGCTTGCTTTCTGCTTAATCATGGAGGACGGAATGAAAAGGTTTCTTATATATGCGAATGCTGATAAGGATAAAAAACTCAATCTTAGCAATAAAATTGTTAAATACTTTCAGGAGCATGGAGCTTCGGCGGTTATAGTCAGCGATTTGGAGAAGGACTATGATGGAGAGGGACAATATATTAAGGCTTCGTATTTATCAGAAGCGGAAGCTGTAATCGTATTGGGTGGAGATGGAACCATGCTGAGAGCTGCAAGAGTTATGGGGGCAAATCAGCTTCCTATGATAGGAATTAATCTTGGTACTCTTGGATTTTTAAGCGAGGTTGAAAAGGGTAATGTCTATCAAGCTCTGGATAGATTAATGGCAGATGATTATAAGCTTGAGAAGAGGATGATGATTAAGGGCTATGTTAAGGGCAAGGAGTTTTACTCTCTGAACGATATAGTAATTACCCGTGCAGGCTTTTCGAGAATAATTGGCTTAAGTCTGTTGGTAAATGAACAGGCTCTTGATACCTATGAAGCAGATGGAGTAATCGTAGCAACACCTACGGGTTCTACAGGATATAGCTTATCTGCAGGAGGTCCTATTGTCAGTCCTAAGTCAAATCTCATTATTGTTACACCTATTTCACCTCACTCATTGACTGCGAAGAGTGTGGTATTTGATGGTTCAGACAAAATTAAGATAGAAATTGTCAAGCAGAGAAAAACTCAGGCAACAGAGGCAATTGTGTCCTTTGATGGAGATAACAGTATAGAGCTCTCAGCAGGAGATACGGTATATGTTGAAAGTGCTGACAGAGAGGTTATGCTGATTAAGATGTATGATGTTAATTTTTACAGTGTATTGAGAGATAAGATCGGAGGTTGATTATCTTGAAAAAGCAAAGACAGAAGGCTATTGTCAAAATAATCAATGAAAATATAGTTGAGACACAGGAGGAATTACTCGCGTTGTTAAGGGCAAGTGGCTTTGATGCCACTCAGGCAACTATTTCAAGAGATATTAGAGAGCTTGCAATTACAAAGGTAAATTATGATGGAAGCAGAAAGAGATATGCTGTAGGATTTCAAGATAATGAAAAAACAGATTCCTACAGACAGGTTTTGTCCAGCTGTATCAGCTCTGTGGATTCTGCTGAAAACATTATAGTAGTGAAAACAGTGTCAGGAATGGCTATGGCTGTGGGTGCAGCTCTGGATGCTATGAATATTGATGGTATAGTGGGTTGTATCGCCGGAGATGATACATTATTTCTGGCAATCAGACATAGAAGCATGGTTGACAGGATTATAGGAGACATAAGAAATGTTACAAAACATGCATATTAAAAATATAGCACTTATAGATGATATTGAGATAAGCTTTGATGATAAGCTAAATATTTTAACCGGCGAAACCGGTGCCGGTAAATCTATTATTATAGGTTCTCTCGGAATTTGTCTGGGAGGTCGTTTCTCTAAAGAGATTCTTCGCGATAGTCAAAGCGATGGTCTTGTGGAGCTATTATTTTCCATTGAAAACAATAACATATTAGAACAGCTTACGGAGCTTGATATTGAATGTGAGGACGGAGAAATCCTGATTTCCAGAAGATTGGCTTCAAATGGTAAAGCTGTCAGCAAGATAAATGGAAGTATTGTTACCTCTGCTGAATTAAAACAGGTTTCGGCTTTACTGATCGATCTTCACGCACAGCATGAGCAACAGTCACTCCTTAAGGAGAATAAGCACCTTGCCATATTGGACAGATTTGGCGGCAGTGCTATTGCAGAAGAAAGTCTTAAGGTAAAGGAATTGTATAAGGCTTATTCCGAGCTGAAAACAAAGCTTAAGGAGGCAACAGAGGATGAGGCTGAGAAAAATAAAACGCTAGATTTTTTGAAATATCAAATATCTGAAATAGAGGCAGCGGCTTTAAAGCCGGGAGAAGACGAGGCGCTTGAAGCCTTTTATCGAAAAATAGTAAACAGTAAGGAGCTTATTCAGACAGCCGTAGAGATAAGTCAATTGACAGGAGACGCCATTGGTGCTTCAGGAGATATGCTTGGCAGAGCCGTAAACCTTATGAAAAGGATGAATGATTTGGATGATGGATTATCCGGAGCATATGAAACCATCATAAACATAGATGATTTGTTAAGGGATTTTAATAGAGAACTCGAAGAATATATCCGTAAAATGGAATTTGATGAGAGTGAATTCATACAGACAGAAAGCCGGCTTAATACGATTAACTCTTTAAAGGCAAAATATGGAAAAACAATTGATGAAGTATTGAATAGTAAAAAAAATTATGAGGAAGAATATAAAAGATTAGTTCATTTTGATGAATATATTACGGATTTAAAAATTAAGCTTAAGGAAACAGAGGAGAAGCTTCGAAAGCATTGTGAGAGCTTGTCAGTGCTTAGAAAAGAAAGTGCAAAAAAGCTTTGTACCTTAATAAAAGATGCGCTTATTGAGCTTAATTTTATGTCTGTTCAGTTTGATATGAGTTTTAGACAAACAGCTTCATTTACAGCATCAGGAATAGATGAGGCCTGCTTCCTTATCTCTACAAATGTTGGCGAACCTATGAGACCTTTATCGGAGGTTGCGTCCGGCGGTGAGCTGTCCAGAGTTATGCTTGCCATCAAGTCATGTCTTGCAGATGAGGACGACACTCCTACACTTATATTTGATGAGATAGATGTAGGAATAAGCGGTAGAACGGCTCAGAAGGTAGCTGAGAGACTTTCTATAATAGCAAGGAAACATCAGGTGATATGTATTACACATCTGCCACAGATCGCTGCAATGGCTGACAGTAATTATCTCATAGAAAAAATCGTGGTAAATAATAAGACAAACACCAAAATAAGGAAGATAAAAAACCAGGAAGTTTTAGAAGAAATAGCGAGACTTTTGGGTGGCGCTGAGATAACAGATGTAACAAGAAGTAGTGCTGCTGAGATGAAAGGATTGGCAGATAGGACAAAATTATACTGATTATTATAAAATTTAATCCAGATAATAAGAGTACATGAACTACATGTACTCTTTTTTTTGGAGGTAAAGGTTATGAGCTATCGTTCATATAAAAGACTTTTGGTGTTTTTTCTGGCACTAATATGTGGAATGATATATATATTAGGAATTCAGAATGTTACTGCAATAAGTAATACTGAATTTGGAGATATTGAAATTGCCAAGCCCAATTCGCTTTTAGAAAACGGAAAACAGGATGTAATAGCTACGGATTCTTCTCTTGATGATAAGCAATTAATGGTTATTCCTTGTGGTGAACCGATAGGTATATATGTCAAGTCCAAGGGGGTTATGGTTATCAGTGTAGGAGAATTAAAAAATGTTAATGGTGAAAC